>CAZGOR010000209.1:0-6958 GCA_964527875.1 uncultured Bacteroides sp.
ACCTGCTGCCGATTTGAAACCCACACCCGTTACACTGTCGATACTGGTCAGCATCAAGATAGGTAGATTTTTAAATTCAGGCTCTTTTCTTAATTCCCTCGACATCTCAAAACCTTCTTGTATTTTATCCATCATTACATCTAAAATGATCAGATCAGGTTTCAACAGTCTGGCTTTTTCCATTCCTTCTGTTTTGTTTACGGCAGTAAAGACATCATAGTGTTGGTTTTCCAGAATAGCCCTGAGTGACAGGGTATAATCAATATCATCATCAACGATCAGTATTTTTGTATTTGCCATAATTCTCTCTTTATTAAAACCTGAAACGAATATACGATTATTTTTTCGGGAAAAATTACGAAAAATACCCTAAATCATCTGCGTAATTTCCCTTACTAAAATTCCGTATTTATTCTATTGTGTTTTTGTTCATTCAGGGATAATTTTATGACTATATGAACAATACAAATAAATGGGAGAAGTTAAACCAACCGGAGTCTATTTCAGTAAGCCAATCAACGGACAATCAGATTCCATTGATATCTCAGAAGTAGCAACATACATTAAAAAAATTCCTGAAGTTGCTTTAATATGGTATTCATCTGATATACAATTATCAGAGCCTGAAAAAATGGCTGAAATATTGAATGCAAAAAAGATCAAGCGTGTCGTGATTACAGGTAATGATCCTGGCATGGTGAAGAGGTTTTTTACAAAATCAATGATTCTGGCAGGCAACCATCCGGAAGATGTTATCCTATCCGGTTTCAGGGAACATGGAGCGATCATGCCTGACGATACGGAACGTGCAAAGGCTATTGTAATTTGTGGTATCTATGGCGTTCCTTTTGAACTCGTTGCTGTGCCCGAAGAAACAACAGTATGCAATGATACCATGGTTATCGGGGGTGGTATTGCAGGTATTCAGGCATCCCTTGAAATCGCCAACGGCAATCAGAAAGTCTACCTGGTTGAAAAAAGCCCTACCATAGGAGGGCATATGGCACAATTCGACAAAACTTTCCCCACTCTTGATTGTGCTGCCTGTATATTAACACCGAAAATGGTCGAGGTTGGACAACATCCCAACATCGAACTGCTAACATATTGCGAGATTAAAGGAGTTGCCGGAGAACCGGGAAACTACCGGGTAAAAATTCTGAAAAAAGCCAGACGTGTTAACCTTTCAGCATGTATTGGTTGCGGAAACTGTGCCGCCAAATGCCCGGTAAAAGTGCCCAGCGAATTTGACTCTGGCACAACCCTGAGAAAAGCCATTTACATACCATTTCCCCAGGCTGTCCCGAATAAATATCTTATTGACGCTGAAAATTGTACATATGTGAAAAGCGGAAAATGCGGGGCCTGTGTTAAAGCATGTCCCGTTCTTAATTGTATCAATCTTGATGAAAAAGATGAAGAAGTTGAAATTACAGTAGGGAATATTATTGTTGCAATCGGTTTTAAAATTTTTGACGCTACACGCATTGAACATTTTGGTTATGGGAAATTTATGAATGTCCTGACTTCCCTGGAATTTGAACGTTTGGTAAATGCAGCCGGACCAACAGGCGGCCGCATATGTTCAAGAACCGTGGATAAAAAAGGGAACCGGATCTTTTCACCTGAAACTGATGAACCAAAAAGTGTTGCACTGATCCATTGCGTTGGCAGCAGGGATGAAAACTACAACAAATACTGTTCAAAAGTATGCTGCATGTATTCATTAAAACTGGCTCACCTGGTAAAAGAGAAACTCCCTGATGCCGAAGTGTATGAATATTTCATCGATATGCGTGCTTTTGGCAAGGGTTATGAAGAATTTTATGAACGCACAAAGCGTGAGAAAGTTCATTTAATTCGGGGACGTACTGCTAAAATCCAAGAAGTGAACGGACAACTTTTGCTTCGAAGTGAAGATATTTTAAATAACAGCCTGATTGAACAAACAGTAGATATGGTCATTCTCGCCGTTGGACTCGAACCTGCGGAAGACATGCCCGGGATTAGTGAGATGTTAGGAATACCTCTAAGTGAAGATGGCTGGTTTAAGGAAACAAACTATAACAGTGATCCGGTCAATACAATTACAGGTGGTGTTTTTATTGCCGGTGTATGCCAGGGGCCAAAAGATATCCCGGATACGGTTGCCCAGGCTTCTGCTGCAGCTTCACGGGTATTGCAGGTTATCCTGAAAGGAAAAATCGCCAGGGGCATTAAAGATATACCTCTTGAAAGAATAGAGGCAAAAGCTAAAGAATTATCAACTGCATAATCAGGAGTGCGTAAGTGTAAAAAGGTGAAAGGGTGAAAGGGTGAAAGGGTGAAAGGGAGGAAGGGTAAACTGGTATATTGGTGTATTGGTATATTGGTATATTGGTATATTGGTATATTAGGTATATTAGGTATATTAGGTATATTAGTGTGTTTGGGTGTTGGGAGTTGGGATTAGGCTGCCAAGTTGAGGCTGTCTAAAAAGTCTATTAAAACATTTAACCACAGAGGAAACAGAGATTAAACAGAGTTCACAGAGGTTTGATATTAAGAAAGTTACTTCTCTGCGGACTCTGTGAAAACTCTGTGGACTCTGTGGTTTATACTACTTTTTAGACAGTCTCTTTGCTCACCCAAGGTGTGATAGAAAAGTCCGGTTGTTAACCGGACACATTCCAACAACGTGGAGGACGATAGAAAAGTCCGCCTGTTGCCCCGAGTAACTCGGGGGAGTTGTTAATTGGACATATTATTAATTATTCAATTTATTAGAAAAGATTAAGAATCATGAGAGAACGAGTTAATACAGGTTTGTTAAAAGATCTGGAAAAATTTGGCATCCATGATTGGAACGAATGTTTTCATTGTGGAAACTGTACCGCGATATGTCCATTATCCGAACAGGGATTTCTGTTTCCAAGATACCAAATACGTAATATTCAACTGGGTTTTAAAAATGATCTTGCCTGCAGCCTTGAACCCTGGCTGTGCTATTATTGCGGGGAATGCACCGAAAATTGCCCGCGTAACGCTAACCCGGGAGAATTAATGATGTCACTCAGACGATACCTGACGTCGCTGTATGACTGGACCGGACTTGCCCGAAAAATGTATACATCTAAAATATGGGAATTTGGTTCGATATTGTTTCTTTCTGCAATTGTTCTTGTCCTGTTTATAATCTTAACCACGATACCAGAGGAATCAGTCAGACTGACCCGGCAGGGAGGAGTTGCACTTAATCTGTTTGCACCAGCAAAATGGATCCACCTTGGAGACTGGATAATGGCAGGTATCCTGTCAATCCTGCTGATATCAAATGTCATTAACATGTACAATAAAACAATCGTGAATGATAAAAATGTTAAAATACCTTTCAGCTTATATTTCAAAGAGTTATGGAAACTAATCTGGAATTTTGTTTCACAATGGCAATTCAATAAATGTGAATCTAAATTCTATTGGTTAACACATTGGCTGGTCATGACAGGATATGTCATACTCTTCACGATGATCGTATTTTTCCTGCACTGGTTTCAAACCGACACCATTTATGATTGGTGGCATCCTCAAAGAATCCTCGGCTATTATGCCACATTCGGTCTGATCCTGGGAATCATATATTTTTCTTATAGTAGAATTAAAAAGACAAAAGAACATCATAAATTTTCTCATATAACCGACTGGACTTTCCTGGTTTTATTGTTTTTAACAACAATCTCAGGAATTTTGGTACACATTTTCAGAATCAATGGATTGCCACTCTTAACTTATTATACCTATGTTATCCATTTAATGGTGCTTTTCCCGATGCTGATGCTGGAGGTACCATTTTCGAAATGGTCTCATCTTGCTTACAGGCCAGTTGCGATCTATTTCGCCAATTTGAAGAAAACAGCTTTGAAAAATCAGGGGAATGTTTAAAGCTGGATGTTTCAATAAAATCCCGAAAAGAGTTTTTTGGATAATCACACAGCCCTTAAAAATTACAACAGAATGAAAGAACAACGAATAGGTGTATATGTCTGCTGGTGCGGAACAAACATTGCTTTAATGGTAGATGTTGAGGCCGTTTCAGAAGAAGTTGCAAAGTTACCCGGTGTTATCGTATCAAAAAACTATAAGTACATGTGTTCTGACCCGGGACAAGAACTTATAATTAATGATATTAAGGAACATAAACTGAATCGTGTTGTTGTAGCTGCCTGTTCCCCGAGGATGCATGAAATAACATTCCGGAGAGCACTGGAAAATGCCAATTTAAACCCTTATCTTTTTGAAATGGCAAATATCCGTGAACAGGTTTCATGGGTCCATAACGACAGGGATGAGGCAACCAGAAAAGCCAAAGCCCTTGTGACAGGTGCTGTAAACCGTGTAAGATTACATGAACCTCTTGATAAAAGAACAGTGCAAATAAACAATGCTACATTAATTATTGGTGGGGGAATTGCAGGTTTATCGGCCGCACTTGAAATCGCCAATGCAGAAAAAGATGCATATGTTATAGAAAAAAACAATAAACTGGGAGGCCAGGTAGCAAATATTGACCAGACATATCCTTATATGGATAGTGCACAACAAATGTTAAAAGCAAAATTGAGACAGATACATAATCATCCTCATATAAAAATTTTTCTTGAATCGGAAATTAAATCTGTTAACGGTTATATTGGCAATTTTGAAACAACTGTTTTCTCTGCAAATGGTAAAAAAACAGACCTTAAGTTTGGAAATATTGTTGTAGCAACCGGATTAAAACCTTTCGATCCGAGTAGTATTGAGAATTATGGTTATGGCAAATTACCTGATATCATAACATCACTGGAATTTGAAAAAATGCTTTTATCCGGAAAGATCTGCTTAAAAAATGGGGAGGAACCGGTATCTGTTGCCATTATCCATTGTGTTGGAAGCCGTAATCAGAATTACCATGAATATTGTTCACGCACATGTTGCATGACAGCATTAAAATATGCCAATCAAATCAAATCCGAACTTCCTGACGCCGATATCTTTGAGATTTATGCAGATATGAGGTCATTTGGCAAAGGATGTGAAGAACTGTATACTTTTTCATCCAGAAAACATATCAGGTTTCTGATGTACGATCAGCAAAAGGAACTCCCATTGATTAAAAAAACTGATCATGATCCACAGGCAGGTATGATTATTGAGATGGATGATCTGCTTTCCGGTAAACCAATTGAAATTCCTGCAGATATGGTCATCCTGATGGTTGGCATGGAAGCACATGAGGATGCAAAAGATATTGCTCACGCGGTAGGTATAAGTATGTGTGGTAATGGTTTTTTTATCGAGAAACACCCGAAACTTGATCCCGTGGCAACTACCACTGATGGTGTTTATATTGTCGGTAGTTGCCAGGGGCCGAAAGATATACCCGACTCCGTTGCCCAGGCAAGGGCTGCAGCTTCACGTATCCTTGCTAATATTTCATATGGGTCTGTAGATGTTGAAGTTACTACTTCATTTGTTAATGTAGATGTATGTTGTGGTTGTCAGACATGTATCAAAGTATGCCCTTATTCAGCAATAAGTTTTGACGAAGAAAAAAATGTGTCCGTTGTTAATGAAATCCTGTGTAAAGGATGTGGAACTTGTGGTTCTGCATGTCCTACAGGAGCAATCAGAAACAAACATTTTACCGATGAGCAAATTTTCTCACAAATTAAAGGATTAATGTCAACGGCATTGGCAGAGTAATATTTTAATGACTTGTAACATATAACTAATAACTTAAAAACATAGAAATACCAATACAATGGATTTTGAACCAAAGATCGTTGCTTTTTTATGTAATTGGTGCTCTTACACTGGAGCAGACCTTGCCGGTACAAGTAGAATGAAATATCCTCCTAATTTTCTACCTGTCAGAGTTATGTGTTCAAGCAGGGTTGACCCTATTTTTGTAATAGATGCTTTTTTAAAAGGAACAGATGCCGTTTTAATAGCGGGATGTCATCCTGGAGATTGTCACTATCAAAAAGGTAATTATCAAACAAGGAGACGGTTTGCTCTTATTAGTAAAATTTTCAAAAATCTTGGATTAGAATCAAATCGTCTCAAATTGTTGTGGATATCTGCCTCTGAGGGTAACAAATTCGCAAAAGTAGCAAAAGAGTATTCAGAAGAAATAAAAGAAATAGGTCCTAATTCTGCAAAGGAGGAGATATTTATTTAATATAAAGAAATTCAATGGCTAAAGAAAGTTCTGTACTAATTTATGGAACAAACCTCGGCGGTTATAGAGCAGCCTATGCTGCCTGTAAAAAGGGCTATAAGACCATTTTATTAAACAGGGGTTCGTATGTAGATGAATTTAGAAACCAGGCATTATCTCAATATCCACTTGATTTTTGCTGGATATGTGGACATATGCCACAACGTTTATTCAAATCCTTAGGAAGCTTAGAAGATAACTATAATGCGGAACTTCTTGAAGTTAAAGGTAAAGCTGGTAATTTCACAGTAAAATTCAAAAAAAAGGACCAAATTGTAAACAACTTTGCTTGCATTGAATGTGATAAATGTATAGAAGTATGTCCAATAGAAGTAGATAATCGTAAAGCAATATGGGTTAAACCTGAGGCGGGTTGGGAAAACATCTATCTCATTGATTTTGAACATTGCATAAAATGTGGGGAATGTGAAGAGGTATGTCCAACAGATGCTTTAAAAATTAATAGGCACGAGGAAATAAAAGAAGTAAATGTAGCAGCAATCATTCTCGCTCCTGAATTTGAAGAACCTTCAGACAAAAAATTTGAGGATTTTGGCTTGGGCAAATCTAATAATGTAATTAAAAACTCTGAAATTGCGAGAAGATCACTCCTTACTAATTTTGTGAAAGATTCAGTTAAATTACCATCCGGAAAAATTCCTCAAAAATTCGGAATAATTATCACATCACATTTTAACAAAGAGCAAATTGAATATGAAA
>CAZGOR010000210.1:0-6947 GCA_964527875.1 uncultured Bacteroides sp.
TTCATATATCCGGCATATTCAGGGAAGATATCTTTCAGGAATGCCTCTTCTTTTCTTATTCTGATGTAAATGGTAAGATAATTCAGGATGATAAATATCCATGAAAAAACTGATTTCAGTATGATACAGGCTCCGGCTTGCATAACAAGGAGCGCAAGATACATGGGATGCCTGATAGTACGGTAAATGCCTGTTGTAACCAGTTTATGTTCTTTTTGTTTTTCAATCCTTGTGGAAAACCCACTTTTCAGATCAAGATGGCCTTTTACTCTTAAGAAGATCGCCATGAAGCAAACCATGCTGCCTGCTAGCATCATTGGCCATGATACCTGTTTCTCTAATAAACTGAATTCGAGATACACTGCAATAAAGGTAATAATAAATGTAAGGAAAACCGGAAGATAGGTTCTGTCTTTTGTCTTAAGGGTTATGATGCTTTTTTATTTTTTTGAATAATAACATCTGTAACGCCGTAGATTAAAATTACCAATGCATAAATGTGAACTGGATTCATTATGGAATAAAAAATATATCAATAATGGTTAACAAAACGGATATTTTAACATTCGTTTTCATAACTCGGGCGGATGGTAAACTGATTACTTCAGGAATTTCCCGGATTCAGGCATAAAGGTATGTTATTTAATGTTTGATTATTTCTTGAATAATAAAAAAAATAGCAATTGAAATAAGTCCATTTCATAAAAGATTTCAGTAAGAGAAACTACCTGTTATGAAGTAAAGATGGAATAAGAATTAATAGGAGATATGAGTAAATTTTTAGTATTTTCGTTAGGATGGTAAAACACGTAAAAACAGAGAAATAGATGATTTATACAATTACATTAAATCCTGCTCTGGACAGGACATTGTGGATTCAGAAGATAAAACCTGATGATTCTAACCGTATTGAGAAAGAGGAAAGATATGCAGGAGGTAAAGGGATAGATGTATCAAAAGTGTTGAAAGAGTTGGGAGTCAGAAATAAAGCACTTGGTTTTGTAGGTGGTTTTGACGGAGAAGAACTGGAAGGCAGGCTTATCAATGAAGGTGTCAGCTGCGATTTTGTCAGGATCTCAGGTGAAACTCGTACAAATATTATTGTAAATGATATGAAGGAGGGGAACCAGACAATTTTCAGTGCACATGGTCCTGAAATAAAGCCATATGAACTGATGCAGATGATCCATAAGGTTGAAAAAATCGAAGACCCGGGAATTGTCATTATCAGTGGCAGTCTTCCTCCGGGGATCCATCCTGAAATTTACCTTAAGATCATTGAAATTGTTAAAAGCAAAGGGGCAAAAATTGTACTTGATACAGATGGTGATGCACTCAGGGAAAGCATTCACAGTGTTCCGGATATTATTAAACCGAATGTTCATGAATTGAGCCGTTTGGCAGGCACTGATCTGAAGGAAATGGCTGATATCATTAACGCGGCAAGGAATACCTGTGAAAAAGGTATTGGAATAATACTTGTATCCATGGGTGCAAAAGGGATTTTATTGATCTCAGATAAAGAACAATACCTGGCTTCTCCCCCGAAAGTGAATGTTGTCAATACTATCGGTGCAGGAGATTCTGCAGTCGCCGGATTTATTTATGGGATTGCTTCAGGGAAGAATCATGATGAATCCCTTATCTATGCTGTAGCTGCCGGTACTGCTACGACGTTAAGGCCGGGATCAGCTTTATGCCGGAGAGAAGATTTCCTGAAACTTGTTCCACAAGTGAAGCTGTTTAAGGATGATGAGATAAATTTTGTTAAGTGACAGGAAAGAAATAATTGAATGAAAGGCTTTTGTGTTTGTTTTACTGGGATAATGTATTCAATGATACCACTTCTGTTTTTTCCTCACTGCTTCCTCCGGCTCCTTTACCCCGTTTTTCCATTGGATTCCAGCCAAGAACAGCCAAAAGGATAAAAAATCCTATGGTATAGGCAATAATGACATGCCAGCCGAATCTTAGATATTTAACAACCGATTTTGCTTCACGGAACTTATTTGACAGGGCAACACCGGTAGAAGATCCAAACCATATCATAGATCCTCCGAATCCGACAGCATAGGCCAGCAATCCCCAATCGTATCCACCCTGTTCCAGGCAGAGTTTTGTGAGGGGGATATTATCGAATACTGAAGAAACAAAGCCAAGAACCAGTGCTGTGTTCTAGGAAGCCGAGGGCAACTCATTTACAGGCATAAGAGAGGCACTTGTCACAAGGCAGAGAAGAAATATTGTTCCGGGAAGAGCATGACTGATTTCTTTCCAGGGCGTTTTGCGGAAAAAAGCACCAATGAATATACCTGCCCAAACACCCATGGCAGGCATCCTGAAAAAGTAATTGGCAAGGATGGTGGACAGCAATATACTTAAAACAATAATTAAGGTTCCATGGTCAATCTGTACACCTGTTGTGGCTTCTTTCTGAATAGGCTGATATTTCTGTTGCTGTATAGATGCAATAATACCAAAAACTGCGAATGCTGCAAAGGAAGCAATAAATGCGTGAAGTACATCGACGGGATGGACTCCGTCAATCCACATCAATGTTGTTGTTGTGTCTCCAAGCACACTGTCGGCACCACCGGCATTGCTGGCAGCTATGATGGCAGAAAGATATCCGATATGCAGACGATTTTTATAGACCACAAGAGCAATGCTGCCCCCAATCATGGCAGAAGCAATATTATCCAGGAAAGTGGATAATATCATAATTATAAAAAGGAGTAAAAGGCCTCCCTTCCAGTCATTGGGAAGATAATGAGGCAGTTTGTCGGGAATACCGGAAAGTTCAAAATGTCTTGACAATACGGCAAATCCCAGCAATAACCGGGCAAGGTTCAGCAATGTTCTCCATTCTCCCTCCTTCTCCTGGAAACCAGCGATATGATGAAAAATTGAAAAATCAGGAACAGTCAGATATTTAAATAACAATAATATAGACAAACCTGTCAGGGCTACATACATGGTATGCCGGTGAAAGATTGCAACGCCGGTAAGTGTCAGAGCAAACAGAAAAAATTCAACACGTATTCCAAACAAATGTGGTGTTGAATCTGAGATTGATGATAGTGCTTGTAACATCGCTTTGAGATCAGGATTAATTTTTCAGGATCAATTAAAAAATCAATACCTGAGAATTGAATAAAATTACTAACTACAAAGGAACATAAAGGGAAGGACATATTAATATACAAGGAGTTTAATCTTTAAGGATTCACCGGGTGACTGGCAGTCACCCGGTGAGTGAATGTATTTACCCGTCGTATGTAAAAGCTTCTCTCAGCAGTGCAAGGCTTTTGGGAATAGCTGTTTCGGGTGATTCGCCACCTTCAAATTCAAGTGAGATGTATCCCCTGTAATTATATTTTCTAAAGATAGCGGCTATTCTGTCATAATCCAGGTAGAGGGAATACCATTTCCCACCGCCGAAATATGTTTTTGCCTGGACCAGGAAAGTTTTTGGAGCCAGCATTTCAAGCTGTTCGTAAATGTTTTCAAGGAAATTGCCGGTGTCGGCCGTAATCATGAGCCACGGCGAATCAATGGCATCAACGATCCTCATAACTCCTGCTGCTGTTCTTCCCAGTCCCCAGTGATTTTCCAGTCCGAGTACAACACCGCATTCCTCTGCTTTTGGAATACACTGCTCAATGGCATCAATCACCCATTTAAAACCCTCATCTTCGTTATAGCCTTCGAAAACAGGTTCGATCCCTTTATTAGCCATCAGGTCATCGAATGACCGGATGGTACCCCAGCGTCCTGTATTCAGTCTCATGGTTGGTATACCGAGCTGGTACGCAAGCTCAATCTGGTGTAAGGTAAGTTTGATATTCTCTTCTCTGCGTTCCTTTTCGGGGTAAATAAATCCCTGGTGGGTTGAGAATCCCATCAGATCGAGTCCGCTGTGAAAAGCAAGACGTTTGATTTTTTGCAGATAGGATTTTTCTTCAGAGGTCATTTGGACCAGAAGCAGTTCGATCCCGTCAAATCCCATTCTGGCTGCATCCTCTATACATTTCTCAATGGGGACATTTTCTTTCGGGCCGTTGAACTGCCAGAATGAATAGGTTGAAACACCAATCCTGTTTCTGTAACCGGTTGCAGGTGGTTTTAAACGATCTGAAACCAATGGAGCTGACCGTGCAATATTAACATGACCAAGCCCGGCAATTCCAAAAGAAGCTGCCAGGGCATTTTTAAAGAATTTTCTTCGGTTTGATTTCATGGTTATCTTCGGTTAAAGATTTGATTTTGTATAAAATTAATAATTTAACGTGAGTTCTTTATAAAGATGTTGGATTTTAAATGGTTCTCAGTTCTCCATTCTCGGTTCCCGGTCCCGAAATGGTCGGAATCTTCGATTCCGTTACCATTTCGAGGATCCTCGAAAATTAAAGCATCCGCCTTAGACGGATTGCTAATTTTCGGGATGGGTTTGAGTTAGGGTTGAGTATGTGATTACTCATACGATGACTTTAAGTCATCGTATGAGTGAGAAACAAGTCATCCTTCATCCGCCGAAGGCGGATGAAGGATCTCGTTATCTGCATGGATATTCTCAGATATAATAAAATTAACTAATTATGAATTTAGTAATCAAAGTAAAAGAGATCAAAGGTCATTGTCCTGTCTACGAGGTAAACGACAGTTTCAAACTCATTGATGGTTACAGGCTTGTATCTGATAAACCATTGTGTATGCATTCACTGGCAGCATTGCTTCCATTCTACAATGCTTTACGGATTTCTTCACCGGAGCAATGGGGACTGGCGGGGAAAGAGAATAAGAATTGTGCGTATGTACAATGCCTGGATGCACAACCATATACTGATGGCGGAACAGTGATATTTGAGATTAAAAGGGAAGAATAATTAAACAAAAAGTTTTAATTTTGACGCCCATTGCCCCGTGGTGTAACTGGCAACACGTCTGACTCTGGATCAGAAGAGTCCGGGTTCGATCCCTGGCGGGGCAACAAAACCCGGCTGTGAGCAGCCGGGTTTTGTGGTTGTTGGTTTTCGGTTCTCGGTCCCGAAATAGTCGGAATCTTTGATTCCGTTACCATTTCGAGGATTCTCGAAAATTAACGCATCCTTCAGCGGCGGATTGCTAATTTTCGGGATTGGTGTGGGTGTGAGAAAAAATGTAACTCACCGGGTAACTAGAAGTCACCTGCTGAGTTAACCACACTTGTATTTTATTTGCCGGCTGGTAGTAATTTCAGATGATAAGTTTGTTTCAGAGATCCTTCACCTTTCCAAAAATATATTTCTTCCTTTGAAATTTCTATTGTATAATTTCCACGCAGAAAGATGTCTGAATCACATAGTTCATAAAGTGTTGTTGAAATCGTGGGCATTATTTGCTTTTGATTATAAATGAGCTGCCGGGAAAGTATTTTTGCATTAAAGTGTAAACTGTCTTAACTTTATCAAGCGATTGCTTTACAATATGTTTAAGACATTTAAAAATAAGCTTCGGGAGATTGAAGAGCTCTATAACAACAAGGATTATAGTGCGGCAATTCTTGAAAGTGCAAAGCTCACAGAATTAGCATTAAAAATCTTTTTCAATTCTTTTCATTCACATTTAGATAATAAAGAAGATCTTATAAAGTACTTAAAATTCGAACGTGGAAGCGGTGAGAAATTTTATAGTTTCCTTAAAAAGCCTACAATTGGCATTGCAATAGGATACTATAATCGATTATTAGAATTATTCCCCGACCAGCCAGAGTTAAGTTTGGAAGTACGGCAATTTCTGAATACCATAAATTCAATTCGAAATACTTACCTCCACTTAAGTGATAAAACTACAACTTCGGATGACGCAGGAAAGATCCTTGATGCTGTCGAAAAATTTCTTTCAATAACAAATCTTATGGAAGATTTTTCAACAGTAACAAACATTCCACTTAAATACTTTTTAGTGTACAGATCAATAAAAGAAAAATTTGATTCTGCTAATACCATATCAGATTTTAAAAATATAGTTGATGATTCATTTAAAATAATTCCACCACTCCTTAAGATTTTTTTAAACGCAATATATCACGAATTAACTCTCAAGGAAAAGGAAAATTTATTGGATCTTTTTATTTCGAATACCAATCTTACAACTGGTGATGAATTAACATATTATATCAAGTTAATTGAGGCGATAAAAGTTGAAAACATAATTTCTAACGGGATTTCTTTTAAAGAAAGTTTAATAGTTATCAGGAATGAAACTCATAATGAATATAAAAGACGACAAACCAGGCATTATGTCAATATACTGAGAATAGTTATGAGTTATTTTGAGGACACTGATACTCAACATCTCTTAGAATATGCCAATGATGTTAAGAACAAATATTTGTTAAAACACAGGTTAACGAAACATGACAGAATTATTTTGGATGAGAAGGTAAAAGATTATAAAATAACAAAAGATTTAGCTTGTCTTATTGAAGATTATGTCATTAACACTATTGAAAAAGAATTAATTCTTTTTAAAACACTAACCTCTGAAGCGAGAATCGATGATAACATTAAATCAAAGGAATTTCAGCAAATACCTTTTGCTTTACAAGAATCTTTTATATATAAAAAAGAACGTACCAATTCGTTGTATAGGATATTTAAATTAAAAAAGTGGGGAATTCGTGTTGTAATATTTATTGTAATATTGCTTATTCTCGCTATTTGGTTTACCTGGCCTTTCCTCACCAAACCACAAATCATTTCCAGAGACTTTGAATCCTCTGTTGCTGTTATGCTTTATGAAGATGTAAGTAATGTCCAGGGATATGAGAATTTTGCAACAGGTGCTACAAATGATTTTATTTCACGACTTTCACGGATTCAAAATTTAAAAGTTGCGCCAATCACAGAATCATTAAGATATAACCAGCACAAGAGCCCAACACGTGCTATTTGTAAGGAACTTGA
>CAZGOR010000211.1:0-260 GCA_964527875.1 uncultured Bacteroides sp.
GGATCCTATCCGGAAGGTGTGCAATTTGCCATTCTGACGATGAATGCATTTGTACCCTTAATCAATAAATATGTAAAACCACACAGATTTGGAGAAAAACCGGGCAATGAGTAAAAAAGAATCAACATTTATTAATATGATCCTGACCCTTTTCCTGGTCACTGCCATTGCATCAACCAGTCTGGGATTTATTTACAAGATCACAAAAAAACCTATTAATGAAACACGTAAACTCAATAAATTGAACGCTATCAAGGCTG
>CAZGOR010000211.1:270-5357 GCA_964527875.1 uncultured Bacteroides sp.
TACCTGATTTTGATAACGAACCATCATACAAGCCTGAAAAAAGACTGGTTGACAATGACACCCTTTATTTCTATCATGGAATGAAAAACGGGGAATGGGTGGGAACGGCAGTGGAAACATTTACAGATAAAGGATTTAGTGGCCGGATCAGAATCCTGGCAGGATTTGATCCCGAAGGTACTATTCACGATATAACCGTACTGGAACATCAGGAAACTCCAGGTCTGGGAGATAAGATAGAAAAAAATAAATCATATAATAAAAAGACCGGCCTGTCCTGGATCAGCCAGTTTATTGGGACCAATCCCTCGGAGTATAAACTGCTTGTTAAAAAAGATGGAGGGGATGTGGATGCCATCACTGCCGCAACCATTACTTCAAGAGCATTTTGTGATGCAGTGCAAAGAGCTTACGATGGATTTACGCAATTAAATGTTGAAACCCCCAATAAAGAAGAGTAAATGTTTGTTAATTATGTTTATTTATCCATGCATACAGGTTAAACAAGTCATTCCGACGAGTGAAACGAGGAGGAAACTCGTAATTTATATACACCACCACAGGTTGAGATTACGTTTTTTCAAAAGCATACGAGATTCCTCAGTCACTTCGCTCCTTCGGAATGACTATATTCTAAAGACGAATGCGATTGATAAAACAACAACTGAAGCACAATTGAACTAACAACTGAACCACTACTGAATAACAAATATTATGAACCAATGGAAAAACTTCAGTAAGGGATTGATCAAGGAAAATGCAGTATTTGCATTATTCCTTGGCATGTGCCCCACCCTTGGTGTGACAACCACTGCATTCAACGGCCTGGGAATGGGAATTGCGACTACCTTCGTGCTCCTGATGTCGAACCTGGTTGTGTCGTTGATCAAATCATTCATACCCGATAAAGTCAGGATCCCATCATATATTGTGATCATTGCATCCTTTGTGACGATTGTAGAACTGGTTATGCAGGCATATGCCCCGGATCTGTTTGAACAACTTGGGATTTTCATCCCGCTGATCGTTGTCAATTGTCTGGTACTCGGCAGAGCCGAAGCTTTTGCGTCAAAACATACACCTGTCACCTCCGGGATTGACGGACTTGGCATGGGGGTAGGATTTACCCTGGCACTCGTAATATTGGGAGGAGTGCGTGAAATACTGGGAAGCGGCAGTATATTCGGACTTGAAATTTATCCGGGTGACGGATTGCTGCTATTCGTTTTGCCCCCGGGAGCATTCCTCGCACTCGGTTATCTAATTATGATCATTAACAGAATAAGAAAACATATTAATGCATGAATGATGTGCAGATATTTTTTGAACCCTTAAATGATGGAATACTGGAATTCCAGTATTCCAGCAATAATTAACTATCAGAAAATAAGTCATCACTTTAATAATTACTCACAAACAGAAATTATTACATAATGGAATACATTATCATCATCGTTTCGGCAGTTTTTGTAAGTAACATTGTTTTGGCCAAATTCCTTGGCATTTGTCCTTTTATTGGTGTATCCAATAAGGTCGAGACAGCCGTCGGCATGACCGGTGCAGTCATGTTTGTAATGGTTATTTCAACGATTGTCACTTACCTGTTACAGAAATATGTATTACAACCACTCGGGATCACTTTCATACGGACCATCACATTTATACTGGTTATTGCCAGCCTCGTTCAGCTTGTTGAAATTATACTGAAAAAAGTCAGCCCCTCATTATACCAGGCTCTTGGCATCTTTTTGCCTCTTATCACGACAAACTGTGCCGTTCTTGGCGTAGCTGTCCTTTCAGTCCAGAATAATTACAATCTGATTGAAAGTGTTGTCTTTGCTTTTGCCAATGCGCTTGGATTCGGACTTGCACTGGTTATCTTTTCGGGAATAAGGGAACAACTTGATCTGCTGGAGATCCCGGAAGGAATGAAAGGTGTTCCGATTGCTTTTATTGTAGCCGGATTATTAGCCCTGGCTTTTATGGGATTCACAGGCATTGTCTGACATCCGGCCTGTTCTATTTTTTCTTTTTCCTGGTTTTCTTTTTACTCTTTTTGTATTGCTGTCTGGCAGTCAGTGCAGCACCTACCAAACCGGCATTATTCAATAATTGTGCAGGTACCACAGAAGTTCTTACCGTAAGATGTTTGATAAACTTATCCATCTTCTTACTTGCACCACCGCCCAGTATGATCAGATCCGGCCATACCAGTGCTTCCATGGTAAGAAGATATTCATTAAACCGGCTGGCCCAATCATCCCATGAAAGATCTTCACTCTTCCTGACCGCATCAGAACAATATTTTTCAGCTTCCATGCCTTTATATTCAATATGTCCCATTTCCAGATTGGGAACAAGCCTGCCGTTTGAAAATAAAACAGCCCCAATACCTGTACCAACAGTTAATAAAAGGACCACTCCACGCTGACCCTTTCCGGCCCCGAATTTCATTTCAGCCATGCCGGCAGCATCAGCATCGTTAATAACAAAAACCGGGAGTCCGGTTACTTTTGAAAATAATTTATTGACATTTGTATCAATCCAGGAATCGTCGATGTTGGCAGCTGTGCGTGCAAAACCATTCTGAATAACTCCCGGGTATCCACAGCCGACAAGGCCCTTCCAGTTGAAATGTTTTACGATATCTAAAAGAACCTCAGCTATGTTTTCCGGTGTAGATGGTTCGGGAGTAGGGACCCGATGCCTTGAATCAAGTATCAGACCATCATCGGTATTTACCGGCGCACCTTTGATGCCTGATCCGCCAATATCAATTCCCAGTATCTTTGAAGATTTCATAAAACGATATTTTAGTGAATACCGGAAATAATATTTAAAGTTCTAAATATAATTATTATTCATTTAATATTTCTTTTAAAAATATGAGATTTGATTAACTGTCTTATTTATTTTTTATTTATTCTTTTTTCACTAAATTGTTATGCTCACTTCGATAAAAATGACATATCGGTATGGAAAAACATATTTTGAATCTGCTCAAGGAACATAACCGGGCCATTATACCTGATCTCGGAGCTTTTTTCATCAGGCAACAGGAACCGGATATCATTACCTTCAATAGTTTACTGACATTTAATGATGGTATGCTCATTGATTCTATCATAAAAAAAGAAGGATTATCTTACGATGATGCTTCAGCCAGGGTTAATCGTTTCTCCAATCATCTTACATCCGAACTTGAAAAGAACAAACAGGTAACAATTAATCAAATAGGGAAGATATCGATTGACAAATCCGGGGAAAAGAAATTTACACCGTGGAGTAAGCTTGGTGAAAAAGAAATAGAAGAATCCTCAGGTGTGAAAAAAGAACAAGAACAGGAATTAAAAACGGAAAATGCCGGGAAAGAGGAAGTCGAAAAACCGGAAACAACAACAGGTAAAAAGAAAAAGGAAGCAGAAGAAGAAGAACCAGAAACAGAGACAGGTAAAGAGGAAAAAGAAGTAAAAACAAAAGAAGATGAGATAACTAAAAAAGAAAAGGCGGCAGAAGAACCTGAAGCAGTAACAGGTAAAGAAGACAAAGAAGCCGAAACAAAAAAAGCTGAGACAATTGAAAGTGAAAAGGAAGCAGCAGACACAGACAAAGAGAAAGAGGAAACACAACCAACAAAAGCTGAAACAACTAAAGGTGAAAAAATAACTGAAGAACCAGAAATAGAAACAGAGACAGGTAAAGAGGAAAAAGAAGTAAAAACAAAAGAAGATGAGATAACTGAAGAAGAAAAGGCGGCAGAAAAGCCGGAAGCAGAGAAGAAAGAAACAGTAACTGAAAATGAAGGAAAATCTGAAAAATTCATCGATAAGGATGATACCGGAACTGAAAAACAGGAACCGGTAATAAAAGAAGAGCCATCATTTACTCTTGACGAAACCTTAAAAGATGTAGATATAGATGCATCCGGAGATTCTGACACACAACCGGCAGGTGAAAAAGAGCTTCTTGCTGCTGAAATTTCTCGTGATCATTTTACGCTGGATGAAAGCAATGAAAAAGAACAGGACTCTTTTGGTCCAACAGTTCCCGGATCCTCACTGACCGGCGAAACCAAGCAAGACACTATAAAACCTGACACCGATATTCCACCTTATGATATTTCTGATCAATCAACAAAAAGGAAAAAAAGAAAATGGATCCTTCCACTTTCTATCATCATTTCCCTGATAATAATTATTGCTGCTGCCTGGTTTATTTTTCCCGATCCTGTCAGGAATATCTTCATATCTGATCAATCAGCCGGAGAAGACATCATGCCAGCAGAAGATATTGAAACAACAGCCGGAGAATCATCCGGTGAAGCATTTCAGGAAACTGAAACCGGACCGGAAGAAACCGGGGTGACAGAAATAACACCCTCTGTTGATGAAGAATTCCCTGTAACGGAAGATATCTCAAAAGAAACAATTATAAGTACCAGTGAGAAAAAATATTATATCGTGGCCGGTTGTTTTGAAAACCGGGAAAATGCTGAAAACTATGTAGAAGAACTTCAAAATAAAGGATACAACTCACAGCTTTTTGGTACAAGAAAAAATCTTTATGCAGTAAGCTTTAATTCTTATTCAACTAAAGATCAAGCACTCAGTGAAATGTATCGCATCAGGCAATCAATCGAACCGGATGCCTGGGTTCTTTATTATTAATCCGCCGGATATGATATTCAAATCCATCAAGAATTACACATGGAAAGGTAAAACTGTTCTGGTTGTAGAGGATGACCCGGCTGCTGTTTTTTTTCTGAAAGAAATATTTTCCCCAACAGGGATCAGAATGTTGGTAACAGAAACAGGGGAATCAGCCGTTAATCTCTGCTGGAAAAATAACAATATTGATATTGTTATCATGGACATGAACCTGCCGGAAATGGATGGTTATGAGGCTACACGGCGAATAAAAAAGATCCATAAAAACATTCCCGTTATAGCTCAAACTGCCTATGCACTCACAGAAGACCGTGAAAAATGCATCAAGTACGGATGCGATGGTTACGTTGCCAAACCCGTCAATATTTTTGAACTGCTGGGGAAGATGGATGAATTGCTAGGGTGAGGGCACAGGGAGCA
>CAZGOR010000211.1:5457-6915 GCA_964527875.1 uncultured Bacteroides sp.
AAAAGAAATCAACAATATTGATAATTTGGGAAATATCAATCTAACTTTAGCCCAAAACATAACTTCCTTTTAAAAACTTCCCGATAAAAAAATCAAAAGGATTACGTCTTTTTTACTTTTGCGTGTCTTTAATGTATAGTACCGGATTTGGAAACCGAAACTATTGATATCAATAACAAGCTGGTTGAAAAAGCACGCCAGGGCGATCAACAGGCAATGCACAGGCTTTACAGGATGTACTTGCCTACAATGTATAATACCTGTATAAGAATTGTGGCCAACCAACTCGATGCTGAAGATATTATCCAAGAGTCGTTTGTCAGTGCTTTTTCAGGAATCAACGGATTCAGAGGAGAATCTACATTCGGAACATGGTTAAAACGGATTGTCATCAATAAATCGCTTAATCATATGAGATGTAAAAAGTTGTCATTTGTTGACTATGACAACATACAGATTGAAGATACATATCCTGAAGTTGATGATCTGCCTGATATTCCCATGGAGGTAATTCACGAAAGTATCAAGTCTTTACCCGAAAAAGCAAGGGTGGTTTTGAATTTGTACCTGCTCGAGGGATACATACACAGGGAGATTGCCGGGATGTTAGGAATTTCCGAGTCCACTTCAAAATCACAGTATAATAGGGCAAAAAACCTGCTTAAAGATATTCTGATTAAGAAGACTGGGGAGATTGATCATAAATCAGTAAAATAATAATCGTTAGTTATGAAATTAGAACCGTACATTCGAAATAATCGCAAAGCTCTTGACGTGGAAAAACCTGACGAAAAGTATCTGTGGAAGGGCATACGACAAGCTATGGGAAGATCAAAAAAGCACCGGCAGATTGTGTTTTTCAGGTCAGCAGCCGCCATTGTGGCAATAATGATACTCTCTGTTATGGTTGCTTATTTCATCAGACGAGATCAACAACCCGAACTTATTTTTGCAAATATAGATCCTGATCTGGGAAAGCAGGAGGTTCAACTTCTCAACCAGATTGATAATTATTCAAAACAGATAAAAAAAATCAGCTTCAATCCAACCTGGCTTGTTACAAGTAACCGGGATCTTGAATATGTAGATGAACTAATCAATCACTACTCGGAAGATTTACGACAGAAAGGCTCAAATCCAAAGCTTATTCATTCACTAATGGATCTGTATCAGAAAAAGATCTTGATTTTAAACAGAATGTTAAACGAAATTGAAAAAAACGAAAGCCATGAAAAACGTAAGGTTAATATGTAAAGCGTTTGTATTGTTTGTTCTATTCTATTCATCTCCTGCTTATTCAATTAACCAGAATGAGATAAAGGATAGTTTTGAGAGTTCGTATAAGCTCAGCCCTGATGGAAAGCTGGCATTCAAAGTATATGATTCCGATCTGGAAGTAAATGTATGGAAGAACAACGAGGTTAAACTTGCAGGAGAGATTATCGTTTCGGGAGGTGA
>CAZGOR010000212.1:0-6886 GCA_964527875.1 uncultured Bacteroides sp.
TGGAGCATGGAGCATGAAGCATGGAGCATGGAGCATGGAGCATGGAGCATGGAGCAGAAAGCAGGGAGTCCCGACTTTGTCGGGATTAGTTCGGCTTAGTTATTTTACTTCGCTTTCACTCGTTAAATGATAAACTCACTGGACATGGAGCAGAGAGTATTGGGTATTTAGTTAATACAGATTGTTAATCGGCGATTTTACTCACCAGAAGTATGATAGAAAAGTCCACCCGCCTGTACTGAACAGCATGTTCCTGCTTGCCTGCCTGTCCGTCCGACCGGGTTATCCGGGCAGGAATGACCCGGGCAGGCGGGCGGGTTTATCAACCCTACCTACCTGCAAGCATGAGGCTGCATTCAAACAACTTTGAGGACAATAAAAAAGTCTAAAAATCTGCCTGTCAATGAGAGTCTAAAATGAAGTATTCAGCGACTGGAAAATGAATATCAGAAGCCAGTAATAAAAAGTCATCAACAAATAATATTTCAAACCGGAATGATTACATTTGAACTTCAAAAATCCTGAAAACGATGGAAACGGATCTCTTATTTGCCAAAAAGGAGTTCATCGAAAAATATGGTAACCATAAAACAAAAATATTAGTATACTTCGCACCGGGACGTGTAAACCTGATCGGTGAACATACCGATTATAATGGCGGATATGTTTTTCCCTGTGCCCTGAATTTCGGTACTTACCTTGTTATCCGGTTGAATAATACAGACCGGATTCATATGGCCACAACAAACTTCAGGTTTGAAGCAACAGTTACAACAAAATCGATAGAACCTCAGGGAAAACACTGGATCAATTATCCCATGGGTGTTATGGACCAGTTCATCAGACAGGGATTTAAGCTGAGCGGAATGGATATGATGTTTTCAGGCACAGTGCCTAACAGTGCAGGTCTGTCTTCTTCCGCCAGTATTGAAATGGTTACTGCTTTTGCACTGAATGATATCCTGGATTTCAAACTGGCAATGATTGACCTGATTAAATTATCACAGAAAGCTGAAAATGAATTCGTGGGAGTTAATTGCGGCATTATGGACCAGTTTGCAGCTGGTATGGGCAAGAAGGATCACGCAATATTTATCAACTGTGACACTCTTGATTATCAAGCAATTCCGCTTAATCCTGGAGATTACAAAATCATCATATCCAATACGAATAAAAGACGTGGACTGTCAAGCTCGAAATACAATGAGCGCCGGTCTCAATGCGAAAGTGCTGTAAAAATGCTGTCTCAGGAAAGAAAGATTTCCTTCCTTGGTAAACTGAACCTTGAGGAATTCAATAAAATAAAACACCTGATAACCGATGAGATCATCCTGAAACGTGCAAAGCACGTAGTATCTGAAAACCAGCGTGTTCTGGATGCAATTGACGCGCTTCAGTCAGATGATCTTAATAAATTCGGACAATTGATGAATGAATCCCATGATTCCCTGAGAGATGATTATGAGGTCACCGGTATTGAACTTGACACACTGGTTGAAGAAGCAAGAAAAATCGATGGAGTTCTCGGATCGAGGATGACCGGTGCAGGGTTCGGAGGCTGCACGGTTAGCCTGGTACATAACAACTCACTGACAGATTTTACCAATTCTGTTGGATTGGCTTATAAAGCCAAGATAGGACTGAAACCTGATTTTTATATTGCAGAGATTGGGGATGGGGCGAGAAGAGTAGAATAGTTCAAGGTTTACCACGTGAAATGCGACGAAGGAGCATATTTCACTGTGGTTCAAAGTTTCCATTTCCATGCTCCATGCTATCAATTCAAAGTTCAAGGTTCAAAGTTACTATGAGTTTTGAGTTAGTAGGTGGGATTTATGGTTCTCGAACATTATTCCAATATTCCAGTCCCGATAAATCGGGATTAGTTCGACTATGAATTTCATATCGCTAGCTCATGAAATTCAAGTCTCACTGAATATTCCAGTATTCCAACATTCCATTCACTTATTCATAAAATTCAATTATTTTTATATTAAACTTATATGAATATAAACTAACACAACCGTTTTGAAACATCTTGTATATATTATTTTACTCATTTCAAATGTATTACATGCACCTGTTTATTCTCAGGAGACAAGGTCCAGGGCAAGAGATATCGGGATAGAAGTCGGTGTGATGGAGACCGGTAAAATGAATTCAATCACAGATGTACCAGGTGTATTGGTTGGCCATACGACCCTGATAAGGGGAGATTCAATCAGAACTGGCGTGACAGCTATTCTTCCCCATTCCGGGAACATTTTTCAGGAAAAAGTTCCAGCATCTATTATCGTATTTAATGCTTTCGGCAAGCTGGCAGGTTACACCCAGGTAAAAGAACTTGGAAATATTGAAACGCCAATTATTCTCACAAATACACTAAGTGTACCGGTTGCAGTGAATGCCCTTATCAAATATACACTCAGCCAGAAAGGAAACGAAAATGTCCGTTCCGTAAATGGTATTGCAGGGGAAACCAATGACGGTTTCCTGAATGACATTAGAGGGATGCATGTGACTGAAGATAATGTTATCAAAGCTATTCGTACAGCCCATTCAGGACCTGTACAGGAAGGAAGCGTTGGTGCAGGAACAGGTACATGTGCCCTGGGATTTAAAGGAGGTATCGGGACATCCTCCCGCCTGCTACCGCCAATTGACGGGAAACAATACATTACTGGAGTACTTGTTCAATCAAATTTTGGAAGGGAACTGATCATAAACGGTGTTCCTTTTCCCGGGGAGAATGGGCTGACTGCTGCCAACAATGAATACGACCGCGGCTCCTGCATGATCGTTATTGCAACCGATGCACCCTTATCGGAAAGAAACCTGGAAAGAATCGGAAAACGAGCTTTTATCGGGATGGGCAGAACAACTACTGTTATGTCAAACGGATCAGGAGATTATGCAATCGTCTTCAGCACTGCATACCGCATTCCTTATCGTACGGAACGGCAAACAATCGATATCCCTCCGCAGGTTTCAAATGATTATATGACCATCTTTTTCAAGGCTGTTGAAGAGGCCACACAGGAGGCAATCTATAACTCATTATTTATGGCAACCACACTAAAGGGTTTCAGGGGGCATACAATGGAAGCAATCCCGTTGGAAAAAGTAAAAGAGGTGATGAGGCGATATAAGTAGGTTACCGGTTAATTGGCAGAGTCTGAGATTGAGGAAAGTTAACAGGGTAAATGGTACAGGGTACAAGTTATAAGTTTGTGAGGGAAATAAGTTTTGGGTTTGATAAATGCTGACGGGTGAAGGATACAGGGTGTCCCGACATTCGTTGGAATTAGTTCAGCTGTGCTATTTCGCTGTCCAAGTTTAGAAATAATAGCCTCACTGGACAGAGTTCAGGGTGCAGGATGGTGTGAATATTAGATAGGGTGAGAAGGCTAAGGAGAGAAATATGGGAATTGAGTATTGGTATTGAGAATTGTTGTTGGTTGTTTTTTTAGGATAGTTCTGTTAAATTTACCTTAACAAACCGCTCTCTCTGGAAATATTTACATGATAAATCTCCCTGATTTTCAAAATCTTATACCAGGGATCAAAATTTGTAGCCATGGCTCATAAAAAGAATACGAAACCAAAATCACCGTCCGAAAATACCGCATTAACCAAGCAAAAAGAAAAGCTTGATAAAAAGTTTTATGAGAAAGAACTGGTCAAGCTTCAAATAGAATTGGTTAAATTACATGAATGGATTAAAGCTCAAGGCCTGAAAGTTGTAGTAATTTTTGAGGGACGGGATGCTGCAGGCAAGGGAGGTGTCATAAAGCGGATCCAGCAAAGGCTGAATCCAAGGGTATGCCGTGTTGTTGCACTTGGGATCCCGACTGAGAAGGAAAAAACCCAGTGGTATTTTCAACGTTATGTTGCTCACCTTCCCGCTGCCGGAGAGCTGGTTCTCTTCGACAGAAGCTGGTATAACCGGGCCGGTGTTGAACAGGTCATGTGTTATTGCACTGAAGATGAGTACCAGGAATTCCTCAGATCATGTCCCCGTTTCGAGGAAATGCTGATACATTCCGGCATTATCCTGATCAAATACTGGTTCTCCGTCAGTGATGATGAACAGGATAAAAGGTTCAGAGACCGCATTAAGAATCCAACCAAACACTGGAAACTCAGTCCCATGGATCTTGAATCACGCACCAAATGGGTGGAGTATTCCAAAGCAAAGTATGAGATGTTTTCCTACACCGACACCAAGGTATCGCCATGGTATGTAGTTAATGCTGATGATAAACGGAGAGCACGGCTGAACTGCATACACCACCTGTTATCAATGATACCCTACAAAGAAATCAAGTATAAAAAAATAGACCTGCCACCTATCAACAAAGAGGGATATATCAGGCCTCCGATCACCGAACAGACGTTTGTGTCGGAGGTGTATTAGTTCAAAGTTCTAAGTTTAAGGTGTAAGGTTCTTGTTTGAAAGAATAAGGCTAAGGCTAAGGAAGTGTGAGAAAAAGGGTGTAAGTATTATGGTTCTCAGTTCTCATGAGTTAAGAGTTTTGGGCATGGAATTCCAAATAAAGTTCTGCCGGTTGTCAACCGGCAGTTCTATCAACTAGGGATGAAAGTGTAAATCCGGTTGTTAACCGGGGTGAACGGTTCCCGGTTTTTGGTTCCTGGTTCCTGAAAAATTGCAAATGCCTGAGATGGATTGCAGAAATTCAGGATTTTCGTGTTTCAAGTTTGTTTCATATTTCGGTGTTAAATACTACGATTTTGTTTCGAATTTCGGCTTTCGCTATTTCGATTCTTCTTCCCTGATCCTGGTTTCCCAGATCATGGATTAAAACAAGTCATCCCGACGATCCGCCGCAGTTAAAGCCATATGGCGTAAATATAGGCGGAGAGGAGGGATCTCCCTGCATCAACTATTTTTCTGAAATCCCAATACCTGCTCACTTTACCGCATTCTCCACAAGTGATCTGAAGGATTCATTCTGATAAGCATGTTTGTCATGTCCCAATAAAATATAAACAATTCTTGAATTTTTATATTCATTGGTCCATGCAACAAACCTTGTACAGGAGGGATGATCCACTTCAAGGAGAGGATATATAGACGGAATCATTTCTATATTGAAATACCCCTCATCATGGATCTGAAAATCCTGTATATTTTTTGTTACCGGATGAGTATTATCCAATACTTTCACCTGCAGGTCCAGATCATGTTCATAACCCGACAGTTTTGAGGAATCCTGCACATTGTTCTCCAGGTAATAACGGCCTCCGACAATGTTTACGTATTCGTCCCATTCCTGGTATGACACAAGAGAATGATGGAGGAAAACCATTCCTTTTCCTTTTTCAAGCAATTCAAGTAAACCGTTTTTCTGTTGTTCTGTAATATCCTGCCACATATCATAAAATACAAGGACATCATAGTTATTTATCTCATTTTCTCCCAGGAATGCATTGGCATGGTGTTGGGAAATGGTATCCACATTAAAATCTTCAAAGGAAAAAAACATATCGAAAAATTGGGTGGTATCGAATGCATGTCCTCCGGTAATGACCAGTGCCAGGGGTTTTTCTAAAATCTTTTTCTGAGATGTACAAAAAACCATGAAAGAAACTATCAGGTTTAATAATATTATTATAAAATATTTGACTTTTTTATTATTCATATAATTAAGTTTATTTTTCACCTAAATATACTCCAGATTACTCTTAATACCAAACACTTATTAGTCTGTCCGATAAAATTTTATTCTATAATTATCAGGTGGATTGAATTTATCCGGTGACTATTTTATTAAATCTTATGTATATTTAATTATTGATAAAATTAACAAACCGGAAACCATGAAACATTCAACCATTTTTCTTATTACAATTGCGTTCATTTTTATCGGCAGCTGCCAACCAAAAGCAGACAGATTCCCTTACCAGAATCCGGATCTCAGTTTTGAAGAAAGGGTTGATGACCTTGTCTCACGGATGACCCTGGATGAAAAGGTCAGTCAGATGACCAATGATGCAGCCGCTATTGAGCGGCTTGACGTTCCTGAATACAACTGGTGGAACGAATGCCTGCACGGCGTGGCAAGGATGGGAAAAGCCACCGTCTTCCCCCAGGCTATCGGGCTTGCTGCCACATTCGACCAGGAACATATGTTTAAAGTTGCCACTGCAATATCTGATGAAGCCCGTGCAAAATACAACCGGTTTCAGTCGCAGGGTAAACGCGGGATATACCAGGGATTGACTTTCTGGTCACCCAATATCAATATTTTCCGTGATCCAAGATGGGGACGTGGTATGGAAACATATGGCGAAGACCCATACCTCACCGGAAAGATGGGAGTTGCTTTTATCAAAGGATTACAGGGTGATGATCCAAAATACCTGAAGACTGTTGCCACATCAAAACATTATATTGTTCACAGTGGTCCCGAACCCGACCGCCATTCATTTGATGCTGTCATCGAAGAGCGTGATTTCATGGACACTTATCTTCCACATTTCAAAATGACTGTGAAGGAGGCCAATGTATGGTCAGTCATGTGTGCTTATAATCGTTATATGGGTGAAGCCTGCTGTGGGAGCAATACCCTCCTGATGGATCTCCTGCGCGATGAACTGGGTTTTCAGGGATATGTCGTCTCTGATTGCGGAGCCATACGTGATTTTTATACCGGCCATGGAGTGGCTGATTCAGCTGCAGATGCTGCTGCCTTTGGTGTTCGTTCGGGCACCGACCTGAACTGCGGCAGGACCTATCCGGCCCTGATCCAGGCTGTGGAACAGGGTTTCATATCTGAAGAAGAGATTGATATATCGGTAAAACGCCTGATGCTGGCCAGAATGAAGCTTGGTATGTTTGATCCGGATGAAATGGTACCATGGA
>CAZGOR010000213.1:0-3522 GCA_964527875.1 uncultured Bacteroides sp.
ACTGAAACGGCTACCTTAACGATATACAAACCCGATATAGGGTGGAGTACTTCCAATTCAAGGACATTTCATGTAAATGTTACATATTTAAGAAATACGATTACATCATCGGAAGCCGACCTGATTATTAATTCCCCGGCCACGATCACTGCTCAACCTGTAGATGATACAATATGGATTGGCGAAACCACGACATTTACCAGTTCATCATCCGGTAAGCCGACTCCTTCAAAGCAATGGCAAAAATATTATAAAACTGGCTGGGCGTCCATTAAGGGAGCGACATCTTCAACATATACAACGGGTTCAGCCGGTACATACAGAATAAAGGTATCAAACACATGTGCTACTGAATATTCCGTTCCGGCGATATTAAAGGTTATGGGAATAACCAGTCACCCTTCAAATGTTACGATCTGTTCCGGATATGGTTCTGATGTTAGTTTTACCGTGGGTGCTTCAGGAGCTGATTCTTACCAGTGGGAATACTGGGTGCCTGATAAGTATTTGAAATTTGGTGGTTACTGGCAGTTTATTAAAGGTGCTACTTCTTCCACCTATACCATCAGTCCACCCGTGGGTGGATTTACTACAAAATACAATAAGCAATACAGGTGTGAAGTAACATTTCCCATTGGTGTGCAATACTCCAACAGTGCTTATTTAACAGTTAATACCAAGCCATCGATCACCCAGCACCCGGTAAGTCAAAGCAAGAACGAGGGTGAAAGTGTGACTTTCAATGTTTCAGCTTCAAGCACGCTCACAAAATCTTATCAATGGTATAAAGATGACGATCCTGTAGGAGGTGCTACGGGAAGTTCTCTTACATTGAATAATCTCCAGTTAAGCGATGCCGGTGATTATAAATGTGTGGTTTCAAACGATTGCGGCTCAGCTACCAGCAATACGGCTACGCTTACTGTTGTTAAGCTTGACTGGCCCCAGGGTTGGTTCTCACAAAAGGAGAATACATTTCCTGAAAATTCAAAATATATGTATGATGTCCATGCCATTGATGAAAATATAGCCTGGGCTGTTGTCAGCGGATATCGTGATAGTTTGTTATATACTACAAATGGAGGGGAAACCTGGAACTGGACACATACAGGAGTCGCACATAATTACTATTGGCAATCTGTATTCTTTACCGATGCCAATCACGGCTGGATTTCCGGGAACGATGTAATTGCGTATACTGTGAATGGTGGTACTGACTGGAATGAGTGGTATGATGTCGATGCTGATGTTATTAATGACCTTTATTTTATTAATTCTACAACAGGTTGGGCAGTCGGTAACAACGGAGTCATATATAAAACCACAGATGGTGGTGGTAGTTGGGTTCCACAGACTAGTGGAAAAACAGCCACTCTATATCAGGTATTTTTTACTGATGAAAATAATGGAATTATAGTTGGTGCAAGCGGGACTATTCTTTATACACATGATGGCGGAATAAACTGGTATGATCCTACAACCAATCCATCTGAAAGCAATATGAATGCTGTTTATATGCTTAATAAGGATACAGCATTTATAGCCGGATCATATCAATCAGAATCAGGATATATGCATTTAAGAACCACGGATGGTGGTGAAAACTGGACAAAGATATCAGGGCCTTATGCTGCTGGTTATGACCTCCATTTTGTGAGTGATGTTGAAGGATGGATGTCCTGTTCCTCAGGAAAGATATTCTATACAAGTGATTGTGGTGAGAAATGGTATGAGCAGGAAACTGAATCGAGTAAAACTATATATGCAATTAGCATGGTTGATTCCGACAATGGCTGGGCAGTAGGCTATGATGGTGCACTACTTCGGACCGCTCTGGGAGGATGCTGGCTGCCACGTGTCAGCCTCTATGAAGATAAGGAATTGTGTGCAAGCTCTAACTACCTGCTCCGTGCAGATACCTTTGATGTCGCACATCCAACATACCTCTGGAGCACAGGTTCAGATGATGGCTATATTGATGTGAATACCACAGGTAAGTATTATGTGGATGTATGGAATATGTGCGGAGATAAAGCAAGCGACACAATAAATGTCAAATTTTTCGATCTGCCCGATGCAGATGCAGGTAAAGATACTTCACTTTGTTATGGTGATACCATTCAATTAGGTGCAACCGGAGGGGTCATATATAGCTGGGATCACCCGCAATATCTGAGTGATCCGGATATCCCGAACCCATTGGCCGGGGCACCAATAGGGAATACGGATTTTATAGTAACTGTCACAGATACCAATGGTTGTGTTAACACTGATACGGTGCTTCTCACGGTTTACCAGGTGCCAACCTCAACATTTACAATACCTGAATCTGTGTGTGAAGGTCTGGAAGGTATGATTTCTTATACCGGTAATGCAACCGGGGGAGCCGATTATGCATGGGATTTTGATGAAGGAAATATTGACCCGTTGGGTGGTGAAAGTTATAACGTTTCATGGGATACTACAGGAGAAAGAACAGTTACACTGGCAGTAGAAGAAAATGGCTGTTATTCGGATACAACCAGAATGACTGTCACTGTCAACCCGATCCCTGTTTCCGATTTTACATTACAGCCGTCCGTTTGTGGCGCAGATACGATTGGAATAGTATATGAGGGAGTAGGTTTCGCAGATGCAAATTACGAATGGGATTTTGATGGTGGTGACACCATATCAGGTGAAAATGAAGGTCCCTACCAGATTTCATGGGCGACAGAAGGTGTGAAAACCGTCAGCCTCCAGGTTACCAGGTATGGTTGTGTCTCTGATCTGGCTCAAAAAGATATTGTTGTGGCCTATCCTTATGAAGGTGAAGAGATTTGTCTTGTATCGGTTGATAAGGAAACCGGGAAAAACATGGTGATCTGGGAGAAAATACCGGATGCAGGTATTGCTTCATACAATGTGTACCGCGAGTCGGCTACTTCGGGTGTATATGATCTGCTTTCCAATGTCCCGTATGATAACCTGAGTGTTTATGTTGATATGACTTCACAACCTGAAGTTAAATCTCACAAGTACCGAATTTCGATTATTGATACATGCGGTAACGAATCATCACCCAGTCCATATCATAAGACCATGCTTCTTACTTCAAACCTGGGACCTAATGCTATTAACCTTTCCTGGACTGAATATGTGGTTGAAGATGGTGGCTTTGGCTTTGTGAAATATTTAATATACAGGGGTGATGCTCAAAATAACCTGGCAATAATCGACAGTATTGCAAGTGATAATACGCTGTATCCCGACTATGATCCTCCTGACGATACAATGTATTACCGTATTGCAGGAGTTAAGGAAACAGCCTGTTATCCTTCTGTGAGTGTGGGCAAGAAAGCCGGAACAGGTCCTTACAGCCATTCATTGTCGAACCTGGAAGATAACAGATTACAGAGCAGTGGGGTAAATGATTTGCTGGATTCTGAATATCAACTCAGGGTTTACCCCAATCCGTTCAGCCAGAAAACAAGGATAACCTATGCTCTGAAGGAGATGTTGGAAGTGAAGATCGAAGTCTTT
>CAZGOR010000213.1:3532-6884 GCA_964527875.1 uncultured Bacteroides sp.
TTCGTAATTCGGGCTTTATCATATCACCCATTGTCTTTAACCTTCTTGGTGCAAGGGTTGCAGCTGTCGTAAACAAAGCCCAGGCTCCGGGTGATTATACTTACGATCTGACAGCAACCGACATCGGGTCCACCGAAGGTATTTACTATATGAGGTTTACCGCTAATGGTAAGAGTGTGATCAGGAAACTGATCCTTTCAAGGTAAACTCATTTGCTGTTCTTGAAAGAAGGGAGGTGATTTATATGAATCATCTCCTTTTTTTGTGATGTTATTTTAGATTGTTCTTCTTTTGGTCTTCGCAAAAAGGACATGTTTGATGATAGTTGGCATATTGGTGGTTCAATAGTTAATTCAGTAGTTAATTCAATAGTTAATTCGGTTGTGCTTTCTGATTCATTGTTAAGTTGTTATATGTTTTCATCCAACGGATTGTGTGAACAGCTATGATCAATATCGCAGATTATTGTAAAAGCCTGGGAGTTCCCTCCTCACTGCGTTCGTCGGGATGACTTGTTAATTATTTAGGTATTAACCAACCCACCCTCATCTCTCATTTCTCAACCCCCAGCACCCAGTCCCCAATCCTCAGCCTCCATCTTCCCAGCACCCAGCTCCCCAGCACTCCAGCCCCAGTAACAATATTTTAAGGAATTTCCTTAGTTTTGTCTGCTGAAACATTTTTATTAAAAAATTAACAAAATGGATTACGATCTGATCATCATTGGCAGTGGTCCGGGGGGGTATGTAGCTTCCATACGCGCAGCTCAACTCGGGATGAAAACAGCAGTTGTTGAGAAGGAAAACCTTGGGGGAGTATGCCTGAACTGGGGCTGCATACCTGCAAAATCGCTTCTTAAAAGTGCCCAGGTTTATCAATATATCATGCATGCAGGTGATTATGGTCTCAATATTGACGGGACTGCATTACCTGATTTTACAAAAGTCATTGAACGCAGCCGGAATATTGCCGAAAGCATGAGCAAAGGTGTTCAATTTCTTTTAAAAAAAAATAAGATTGATACACTGTCAGGCTTCGGAAAACTGATCAATAATCAGACAGTAGAAGTGGCTGATCCCGATGGCAGGAAAAAGCAGTACAAAGCAAAAAATATCATCCTGGCAACAGGTGCGCGGTCGAAAGAATTACCGGGTCTAAAACAGGATGGCAAGAAGATCATAGGATATCGTGAAGCAATGACCCTTAAAAAATTGCCAGGATCGATGCTTATAGTCGGATCCGGCGCTATTGGCAGTGAATTTGCATATTTCTATCAGATATTGGGCACAAAGGTTACCCTGGTAGAATTTTTACCGGCCGTAGTCCCGCTTGAAGATGAAGAAGTATCCAAACAACTTGAAAGATCCTTTAAAAAAGCAGGTATGACGGTTATGACTTCATCTGAAGTTGAATCAGCCGATACCACTGGGGAAAAATGTAAAGTGAAAATAAAGACAAAAAAAGGTGAAGAGGAGATGGAAGCTGATATTATATTATCGGCTGTTGGCATTACTCCGAATCTTGAAGGAATTGGTATTGAAGAACTTGGTATCGAAACTGAGAATGGGAAAATCAGGGTAAATGAGTTCATGAAAACCAATGTTGAGGGCATTTATGCTATTGGTGATATTGTTCCCGGACCGGCACTGGCACATAAAGCTTCTGCTGAGGGCATTCTGTGTGCTGAGCATATTGCAGGAAAAAATCCTCTGCCATTACGGTATGATAATATTCCTGCCTGTACCTATACCGATCCTGAAGTTGCTTCAGTCGGTTTCACTGAGAAGGCAGCAAAAGAAGCTGGTTATAAAATCATGGTGGGTAAATTTCCTTATACGGCATCAGGTAAGGCCAATGCATCCGGACAAAAAGATGGTTTTGTCAAACTCATATACGACGCAAAATATGGCGAATTGCTTGGCGCACATATGATCGGTGCAAATGTTACCGAAATGATTGCCGAAATAATAATCGCCAGAAACCTTGAAACAACAGGGTATGAGATCATTAAATCGGTACATCCGCATCCGACAATGTCTGAGGCTATTATGGAAGCATCAGCTGCTGCCTGGGATGAAGTGATTCATTTATAATAATAATCGATGATTAACTGGTAATCCTGATCTCCCGATTTTATAAGTTTCAGTCTGACCATGTCCGAGCCAGCCTCCTGCAATGGAGTAAGATCGTAACGGATCTTATCTGTTATCAGTGCTTCGCAAAGATCACCATGAGCGTTGTGTGACAGGGTTAACGTCCCTGAGTAAATACCGAATTGTGGCAGTTTTGTATAAGTCATAATAAATTCATGGACTTTACATCCTCCGCCGTATGAGAGTGTAATTTTAAGACAGTCGTCTTCAATTTTTGCATGAAGGATCTTAAAAGGGTCGGAAGGCAGGTTGGTATCCAGGATTGTGTTATCCGTTCTTTGGAGGATGATGTGGCTGCACCCCAATATCTTAAGCCAGGTTATTTCTGCAACCAGACCCGCTTTACAGGCATAATCAATCTCTGCAAGTTCAGTATAGGCAACCTCAACTTCCTGGCCATCAGTCAGCATCAGGCTTTTGTCAAGAAGATAAGGGATAATGATTGTACCATCATCCAATTCAATGACCATTCCACAACCATTGATATTACTGAAATCTCTTATGATGCCATGGATTGTTTCAGGCTCCAGGAATTCATTGTCCTCAATCCTGTCGCAGCTCTGAAGATACAGAATCAAAGAAAATAAAATTATTACTTTAAAAAACAGCTTACACAAGTTCATTTTTATGTTCAATGTTATTCTCCACGTTGTCCGAATGTGTCCGGTTAACAACCGGACTTTTCTCTCATTCTCCAACGTTGCCTGAATGTGTCCGGTTGGAAACCCCGCCAGAACGTACCGTTCGTTATGGGCGGGCGGGCTTTTCTGTTCCGCCCATCATTGGTGTTAATGCAGGTGAGCAACTCCCCCCGGGTACTCCGGGGACAGGCGGCAGTAACTTGTTCGATCCTTTCAGGGTTGTGGATTATGTGATCCCCAGTGTGATTTAACAATTTACACCCGATACGCTTCGCTATCGGGATTCCAGCCTGCCGGCTGGCAGGAGTTCGACTTTGTTCATTCAGGAGCAAAGCGAACTGAATGAACAGTCTCACTGAACAATTTACCAATTCACTAATTGCTCGTTCCCGCAAGGCCCCAGACCTGCCTGCCGGCAGGCAGGCACATCCCGCTCGCGAATGTTTGCGCAGCAAACATTTTACCAATTTACAATCCACATTCACACACAAATCCCCAATACACCAATACACCAATACACCAATACACCAATACACCAATACACCAATACACCAATAC
>CAZGOR010000214.1:0-6817 GCA_964527875.1 uncultured Bacteroides sp.
CGTCCCTGGGTGGCATCGGGATGAAGATTATCATCCAGAAGCTGGTATTCAAGGCCAATGGCAGAACCACTGGTTTCCTCTTTTTCTGTAACATAGTATTTAATACCACTGTTGGCCCCCGGTGTAAGTTTGAAATCGACCTGAAATTCAAAATTTGAATATTCTTCAATCGTTATGATATCGCCCCCATGAGCCGCTTCTTCGCCACCGGAAGACTCCACAGATAATATTCCATCATGAATAATCCAGCCTATTTCAGGAAATGAATCTTTATGTGCCCCTCTCCATCCTGCTGAAGTTTCTCCATCAAAAAGAAGTTTCCAGCCCTCATTTATTTCATCAGGAGTAAGATCATTTTTCAACAAAGTTACTTTCAGGGGTATTTCCTTATCGGATACCATCACGTGATCTTCCGGATTTTCAGTCATGATACGGATATTTTTCCATTGAACCTGGATCCCTTCAGTCCATGGTTCTCTTTCAACATTTACGCTGTGAACCTGTAATGCAATGAAGCCACTGTCGCCAGCCGCATCAACGAGATTTGCACACATTAGGCCATTGATCCATGTTTTAATTGAATTATCAATAGCTTCAATCCTGTATTTATTCCATTCACCATTATTAAAGGCCGATCTTCCTTCCTCATTCTCTTTAAGATCATAAAGCCATCCTCTCCGGGCTTCATCGTAAATACCACCACTATATGCTCTTGGTGAAGGATCAATCTCAACCTGGTATCCATGGACCCTGCCATTCTGGTATTCGTTACTACGAATTTGAATGCCCGAATTCAGTGCTGTATCAACCATGACTTCCAACTCAAGGATAAAATCCCCGTAAAGCTTCTCTGTACAAAGGAAACTGTTTTCAGTATTAGGAACGGTGGTACCGATAATCATACCATCAGACACTTCATATTTGGCTGTTCCACCTTTCTGTACCCAGCCATCAAGATTATTTCCATTAAACAGTTCAATCCAGTTACTCTCGGAATCTTTATCCACACAAGAAAAAGTTGATAAAAAGAGAATGCCAACAAAGGAATAATAAAGTATCTTTTTTTTCATTTTATAAAATTTATTTGGTTATGTATGGTTCATAAATTTCATTTCTTCGAATACGTGGTTTTTGGTAAAAATCTGTAAAATAGTTTTAAAGTATTCTCAATTTTTTAGCCGGTTCATATTTCCAATACCGAAATTAAAGATTTTTTACCAGATCAATCAACCAATCACGGAATTCTTCACCCAGGTCTTCTCTTTTTAATCCATAAATCACATTTGTCTTAAGGAAGTCGATCTTGCTTCCGATGTCATATCTTTTTCCATCAAAGCGCAGTCCATACATATCATGTTCCTGCAACATCAGCTGCATGGCATCAGTAAGTTGGATCTCATTATTCAACCCGGGTTTTACCTTGTTGATGTAATAAAATATATCGGGTGTAAATATATATCTGCTTGCGATCGCAAGATTTGATGGTGCTTTATCAAACTCCGGCTTTTCAACAAATTCACTCACTTTATATAATCCGTGCTGAATCTCCTGTCCGCCAATCACACCATAACGGCCTACAACTTCCATATCAACCTCCTCAAGTGCAACGACTGATCTTTCATATTGTTCATAAATTTTGACAAGCTGCCTGGTAATAGATTCCTGTTCGCATTCAATCAATGTATCACCCAAAAGGACAGCAAATGGTTCTCCATTAACGTGGTGGTATGCATAGCGTATAGCATCCCCGAGACCATTTAACTCTTTCTGCCATACAAAGTGAATATCAGCCAGCCGTGTTAACTCCTGAATCCTTTTTAAGTCATCAAACTTCTGGTTTTCAATCAATTGTTGCTCAAGTTCAAAACTCCTGTCAAAGTATTCTTCTATCGCCCTCTTACCTTTTCCAATGATCATGAGGATATCCGTAATGCCAGCTTCAACAGCCTCCTCCACTACATGTTGTATGGTTGGTGTATCTACAATTGGCAACATTTCTTTTGGCTGCGACTTCGTAGCCGGCAAGAATCTTGTACCAAAACCTGCTGCCGGAATAACTGCTTTTTTAATATTCATACACATTGATTAAATTACCTAATTTGCGATTGTCCGAAAGACTCCTTTGGAAAATCGGAGACAATGATATTAGAAGATTTTATCAAGTCGCAACCAAGTGCGACTTGATAAAAATAATAAATAATTCAATAAATCAATAATTTGAAACTTACAACACGTTAACTATTAATTACTTACAATTGATGGTTTAAAAATATGAACATTTAATTCATTTAAAGCCTTTACCAGGTTTTCAAACATTTCATCATTACTGAAAGTACCGATAATAGCTCCGCCGGAGCCTGTAAATTTAGCACTTGCTCCAACACTTCTGGCTGTCTCGACCATCAGGATATTCTTTTTTGAAATGTTCATCACCGATCTTCTGATATCAAAGTTCCTGTTAATATGATGTGCGAGTTTTTCAAAATCACCCTTTTCCAAAGCTTCTTTTCCTTTTTCCGTAAGTTCAATCCATTCTTTAATAGCTGCCAATACTTGCTGATCTCCAAAATTATACCTTTCACGAAAATTATTATGAACAGTTTCAGACCCTTCTGCAAGATCAGTCCGATATGCTATATACAAATTTTTTAATAAGTCAAAATTGAGGGTTTGATAAAAACCCCAACCCTGTTTATCCATCATTTCTTTATCGAAATCCATGTAAACAGGGGATTCATATGCCTGAACAACCCTGTCCTGCAAACCTGCAGTAATATCAAGTTCGTCAACCTCAACCAATAGTACCAGGTTTGCCAGAATTTGCTTTGGAATGTTAACCCCGAAAAATTTCATCAAAGCTTTAAAACATGCAGTAATGATGGCACTTGACCCTGCAAGGCCGAGTCTATAAGGAATATCCGATTTATAACGGATTGTAAAATTGCGGTTATCCAGTTTTATATTTTTTTCGGTGCAGTAATCATGGAATTTCTTCACGGCAGCTTTCAGCAGTCTGATACCACCATAATAGCCATAAAGCTTTACATCCCATACAAGTTCATCAATACTATCAAAGATATTGGAATCATATTCAGCAGGTAATATTTCCAGTTCAGGTGTTTCATAGAGTGTTACTTCTGAACAGAAATTATCAAATGGAAAAGCAATTGTCTTCCCGTAGTATCCGTCAGATGGATTGCCCAGCAAAGCTGCCCTTGGATAGGATTTGGTTATAATAATCAATTTTCTTGTATTTAAAGTGAAAAACAATCACACATATTAACCTTAAAATTAATTAAACAACATTAAGTTTGCATCAAACTCCTATTAATTTTATCAAATGCAATAATTCAATCTCTGCGAAAAATTTTTGACTTATAGATACCTGTCTTACCAAGAAAATATGAAAATGATATCCATAATACTCCCAGGCCATATCTTATACTCCTGGAGAGATTAATTGATGAAGCTTCCCTGAAATATTTTGTCGGGCATGTTATTTCTGCAATTTCGTAACCCGACCAAAAGATCTGGGAGAGCATCTGGTTATCGAAAATAAAATCATCGGAATTTGCATTATAGTTGATATTTCTGAGGATCTCAGCATCAAAAGCCCGATAACCTGTATGGTACTCCGATAATTTCTGGTTCATTAAAACATTCTGAATTAATGTAAGGATCCGGTTAAATATATATTTATAAACCGGCATTCCTCCCTTCAATGCACCCTTACCCAATATGCGGGAACCAAGTACAACCTTATAGACACCATTGGCAATCAGGTAACACATTGCATGGATAAGCTTCGGTGTATATTGATAATCAGGATGTAACATAACAATTATATCTGCATTAATCTCCAATGCTTTATCATAACATGATTTTTGGTTACCACCGTATCCCAGGTTCCGGTTATGCTCTATAATATAACCTATACCAAGTTTTTTAGCTATTTCCACGGTACTGTCACTACTCTTGTCATCAACCAATATAATATGATCAACGATATCCCGTGGGATTTCCCTGAAGGTTGCTTCAAGAGTCCTCGCCGCATTATATGCTGGCAAAACAACAGCTATCGTTTTCTTTTCTATCATGAATACATAACTTACAGGAACCTGTTACTCCGGCTCACGCCTCAGAAATACATAACCATTTTTTTCCCTGTAAAATTCCAGATGAGGATAAATCTCCCTGAATCTTGCTTCTGACCGGTTCCTGAGGATGAAATATACAGGTTTATCAATTTGCCCGGTTAACAGCCAATCCATATCATATGAGTTTTTATTTTGGGGTACCTGTTTTTTTGTATAAAACAAATGGGCATAACTTTTCATACCAAGGGTTTCAACATAGCAATCTTCTGACTCTCTTTCCTTACAGAATTCAATCAGCACATTTTGACTATACTTTTCCACTTTTGGTGTAATGATCAGGATATTCAATACGATAAATATCAGCATGTTGATAAACACTGAAATATAAGCCAGTTTCCTGTTCTTTTTAAAGAATAACATAATCATAATAATACCTGCTATAAAAATCATCCCGATTACAGTCTCATACCCTGACCAATGCACCGGAGCCCGGAGATTAGCTATTGCAAATTCATCCTGTATCCAATTTTTCTGTATGATCCATTCTTTATTCATCATGATGAATGGCAGTAAGATACTGAATATCCCATATAAAATACCAATAAAAGCATAGATCCAGTTTAACCACTTATAATCCTGAATCCTTTCCCGGAGAATCTTACTAATAACGTATGCACCCATAAATGTCAGAGGAAAATAACATAAAGAAGAATAATGAACAATCTTGGTACGAACAATAGAAAAAACAATGAGAACAACAAAAAACAGGATAATCAACCAATACTTAAATCTTTTCTGAAAAGGATCATCATAATAGCTTCTTCTGAAACCCTTCAATGCAAAAAAAGAAGCAGGAAAAACACCAAAAAACAAAACCACCACATGATACAAGAAAAAACCACCATGACCGGCGTCCGGTGATTTTAACAATCTCATCTGATATACAAAAAAATCTTTAAGCACATCAAAATGACCAACCATAATCTGAATGATAAACCACAAACCACCAACCATTATCAGAACAACAAGAAATACGAGTATCTGTGTAAAACGGATCTTCATACGGAATTTATTCATTATCCAATAGACGCCTACGGTTAATCCGAACAGCAAGATGGCAACGGGACCCTTGGTAAGGACAGCAAGACCGGTTGCTACGGAGGAAAGAAAGAGATGCAGCCAGCGCTTCCGGGGCTTTTTTTCATCCAGGAAAAAAATGAATTGTAGCAATCCGGCAAAGATAAAGAGGTTGAACCATGGATCAATAATTCCGGATTTAAGATATAAGAAAGGTAATATAGAACATGTATATACCAGTACCCAGAGCGCACCAAAGGAATCATCATATACCTTTCTCCCTGCTTTGTAAAGAAGCAATAAAGTAAATATGCCGCAAATCGCATTCGGAAAACGAGCGGCAAATTCATTGATCCCGAAAATATGCATTGAAAGAGCCTGCAACCAGATGAATAGTGGTGGTTTTTCCCAGAAAGGCTGGAAATTGATCTGTACTGTCAGATAGTCGCCTGTAACAATCATTTCCCTCGCCGATTCTGCAAAATTAATTTCATCCCAGTCAAATAAATGTACGCCTCCCAGGAAAGGAATAAAAAGAACAGCTCCGGCAATTACTATAATTATTTCATTTATTGAAATCCTTCTCAAAACGTTCATTTCTTAACAGATCTGAAAAAACTCTGAACAGGTTTATTGATCCAGGTCCCTTTCAAAGTGTGAAAATACCAATAAAAAAACAATATTGTAATCATCCCCAGAAAAGATCCGGCCAGGATATCAGCCAGGAAATGCTGTGAAAGATAAACTCTTGAATAAGAGATAATAAAGCTTACCAGAAGTGCGCTAATTTTTATTGGCTCCCGGTCTGAAATAAAAGCAATCAAGCCAAAAATAATGAAGGCAGTTACAGAATGTCCCGACGGAAAACTGAAATGGGTATGCAAATCTATACCGGGAACATAATATAATTCAGCAATCCCACGAAAAAAGACAACAGGACGTTCACAGCCGGAAAATAATAAACGTTTGAGAAGCTGAACCACAACACCCGATGTAACGGCTGATACCGATAAGATGATACTATATCGTAACCTAACAAACAAAAGAAAGATAGCCAATATTACTGCCGTGATACCGGATCCGAGATAAGTAATATACATGAAAAATTTATCGAGAAAAGGAGAATGAAAACTATTGAAGAACAGGTGAATATCTTCTTTTGAATAATACAAAACAGAAATCAATCCGGCAATCAGGATCAATACATACGAAATTAAAAAAATTCTGTTCTTATTAATTAATTTAAGCATATAGGCTGTAGGTTAAGAAAGAAGGCTAATGCTATGGCTAACCCTGTGAAATGCAAAGCAATTTTGCTTACAAAATTATTTAACAGGGCAAGGCTAAGGGGGTGTGTGGTTTAGGGTGTGGGTATTATGGTTCTCGGTTCTCAGTTCTCGGTTCTCAGTTCTCAGTTCTCGGTTCTCAGTTCTCGGTTCTCAGTTCTCGGTTTCTTGATTTTTAATAATATTTCAACTTTCAGTATTTCGATTTTTTCAGTTTTCGATTTTCGCTTTTTCGAGTTTATTTCGACTTTCGACTTTCTGTATTTCGGTTCTTTTCACCCCCGACCTGGCAATTGGGGGTTGACTTGTTTCCAGTTTTACAGCCCCGAAAATCATTCCGGATTTGACTCTACTTCA
>CAZGOR010000215.1:0-6778 GCA_964527875.1 uncultured Bacteroides sp.
TTATTTTCATTTTTATTGCAATGTCATATGACATTAATTCCAACCGGACACATTTAGGTACCTGGGATTCCTTATTACCCAAACTCAAACCCACACCTACCAGGAACCAACAACAAGCAACCAGGAACCATTTAAGACATATTTTCATTTTTTAACAAATTTTAACCCCTATTCCTACCATACTTTCTTTCTGTTTCATTTTTGATAATTAAATTTGCGGTTCGTTGGCATAAATTTTGAAAAACACCAGATAAGATACATTATTAATTAAATCTTTTCAAAACTTCACATATCATGGCAGAAACGACCAACATTAAAGAACTGAATGAAAAAATTGAAAAAGAAAGTGCTTTTGTGGAAATGATCACTATGGAAGTAGGTAAAGTCATTGTCGGTCAAAAGCATCTCATTGAGAACCTGTTGATTAGTTTACTTACTGACGGACATATCCTTCTTGAGGGAGTGCCAGGCCTTGCAAAGACACTTGCAGTAAATACCCTGGCAAATACGATTGATGCAAAATTTACCAGGATTCAGTTTACTCCCGACCTGTTACCTGCTGATCTTATTGGAACAATGATATATAGCCAAAAGCAGGAAGATTTTACTGTACGAAAGGGCCCCATATTTTCAAATTTCATTCTTGCAGATGAAATCAACCGTTCACCAGCTAAGGTTCAAAGTGCACTCCTGGAAGCAATGCAGGAAAAGCAGGTAACCATTGGCAATGAATCCTATAAACTCGAACAGCCATTTATGGTTCTTGCAACTCAGAATCCGATAGAACAGGAAGGTACTTATCCATTGCCGGAAGCACAGGTCGACCGTTTTATGTTAAAGGTAGTTATAGGCTATCCCAGCAGGGATGAGGAAAAACTGATTGTTCGTGAAAATTTGGCCCAGGAATTTCCTGTAGCACAAAAAGTTATTAAACCAGCTGAAATACTCAGGGCAAGGAGTATTGTTAAAGAAGTTTATATCGATGAGAAGATTGAGAAATATATCCTGGATATTGTATTCTCAACACGTTACCCGGAACAATATAAACTTGAAAAATATATGAATATGATCCAGTATGGTGCGTCACCAAGAGCCAGCATATACCTTGCTCATGGTGCCAAAGCCTATGCTTTCATTAAACGCAGGGGATATGTCATTCCGGAAGATGTCCGGGCTATATGCCATGATGTGCTCAGACATCGAATGGGGCTTACCTATGAAGCTGAGGCTGAAAATATTACTACAGAAAATATCGTAAAAGATATTCTGAATACGATTGAAGTACCATAATTTTATAAATATGAGAACGGTTGCTCAGTACATGTTTCTGTTTGTTTTATCTTTCACAGTGACGGAAATATCTGTTGCCCAGACTTATATTGGTAAACATAAAGATGAAGTTAAACAACTGATGAAAGATTACAGGAAAGATTTTTCACTGGATGAATCATCAAGAAACACCGTCTATAACCTGTTGAAGTTTGTCGATCATAATGATACTCAAACATTGCTTTTTGTTTTTAATGAAAATGATACATGTGAATATTATAAACTGATATATGATTATTCCTTTCTTAATGAGATACAAAAAGAGCTGGATGAAAAATATAAACGGTCAGAAGAGGGTCTCTGGTATTTTTGTGGCGAAAACAGGAAATTTAAGGTTACATTAATGAAGGATGACTGGTATTTTTCAGTATTGACGAAAGAATTTAAATGAAAATTGAACATTTGCAGTTGTGGAAGCTACTGAGTTATTAAAAAAAGTACGAAAAATTGAAATCAAAACCCGGGGATTATCCAGAAATATTTTCGCGGGTGAATATCATAGTGCATTTAAGGGCCGGGGAATGGCATTCAGCGAAGTCAGGGAATACCAATATGGAGATGATATAAGGAATATAGACTGGAATGTAACAGCAAGGTTCAATCATCCTTTTATCAAGGTATATGAAGAAGAAAGAGAATTAACGGTCATGTTGCTTGTTGATGTCAGTGGATCCCGTAATTTCGGAACCATTACACAACTGAAAAAGAATATGATCACTGAAATTGCTGCAGTGCTGTCATTTTCAGCTATTCAGAATAACGATAAAATTGGTGTGATCATGTTCAGTGACATTGTTGAAAAATTCATACCCCCCAAAAAGGGAAGGCAGCATATCCTGAGAATTATCAGGGAACTGATATACTTTGAACCTGAACATGAACAAACGTGTATCGCGGAAGCACTCAGATACCTTACAAATGCTATAAAAAAAAGAAGCACCGCTTTTATCATCTCCGATTTCTTTGATGAGAATTATGGAGATGCGCTGAATATTGCCAGCAGAAAACACGATATCGTTGCTTTAAATATATATGATAAACGGGAAACTGAATTGCCACCGGTAGGATCGGTAAGAATAAAAGATGCTGAATCGGGAAAGTTGATGTGGATTGATTCAAACAACCGGAAAACAAGAGAGCGTTTTGCTGCCTGGTGGTCTCAGGAACAGGAAAAAATGAATGAAACCTTTAAACGTTCAGGTATCGATTGGGTGAGTATCAGAACTGATGAAGATTACGTGAAACCACTAATGAATCTGTTTAAGAGAAGATAAGAAGAAGGTTGTAGGTTACAAGTTACAGGTTACAGGTTACAAGTTGCAAGTTAGTGTGGGCGGTGAGTTATGAGTATAACGAATTTTGAACAAGTCCTGCCGCCTGCCCTGAGAACTCAGGAGTTGTCAATATCAATTGCCGTCGACTTCAGCCAACGGTATAGATATAAATCTCAGTGGTTCTCTTTATTTCTCTGTGGTCAACTCTGACCCGTTAAAAACAGTTAAAAATTATACATACAATTTCAGGATGAAGGAAGTTCAGGGAAATAATAATAGATTATGGGGAATGATCTCAGCAATGATCATCCTGATTTGTCTGTTATCAGTTCCGCAACAATTATACTCCCAGTATGTTGAAATAAAAGCAGAACTGGATACAAACCAGATAACCATTGGTGATCAGTTCAACCTGAATTTATATGTGAGCCAACCTTCAGGAATGAAAATTATTTTTCCTGAAATTCTGGATACCCTGGCAAATGAAATTGAAGTCCTTCAGATATCTGAAACAGATACGGCGCATACAGGAAATGACCAGTTGGAGTTGAAGAGAAAATTGTTGTTAACATGTTTTGATTCAGGATTTTATGAAATTCCACCCCTGCCTTTCAGAGCATCATTTAATGATTGGGACGATACATTGTTTTCAAATTCAATGTCACTTCTCGTTAATTCTGTTCCGATCGATTCAACTATTCGCGACATTAAACAACCGGTCAATGTGCCGGTAAGTTTTGCAGAGATTTTACCTTTTTTATTACTGGGTGCAGGAGTTGTGGCATTGACATTGGGAATATTATACCTTTTACGCAAGCGAAGACGTAAAGAACCTCTTTTTACCTCTATCAAACCAATGGATCCACCTCATGTGATTGCATTGCGTGAACTGGATGAACTAAAAGAAGCAAAACTATGGCAGAAAAATGAATATAAACTATATTATACCCGTCTGACTGAAATAATCAGGATGTACATGGAAAAGAGATTTGGAATCCCGGCAATGGAACAAACCACCTTCGACATCCTGAGATCATGGAAAGAAGCAGGGTATCGTGACCATGAATTGGAAGATATACTCAAAAAATTGCTTGACCTGGCTGATCTGGTGAAATTTGCAAAAGAAAAACCATTGCCAACTGATAATAAGGAAAATATTAATAATGCTTATGTGTTTGTGAGAAAAACCCGGCCGATCGTTACAGAACAAAATAAAATAGATAATAATAATAAGGTAGTTATTACTGAAAAACCTTTGGCCAATGAATAATATTCATTTTAACAATCCTGAATTTTTCTGGCTGCTTTTATTACTGGCACCGATGATTTTCTGGTATATCTGGAAAAACAGGGATTCTTATGCCACATTGACCATATCAACAAGCAAAGGTTTTACAGGATCGGGTAAGACATTCAAACATTATCTGCGACACTTGCTCTTTATTACAAAGATAATTATTATCACACTGGTTATTGTTATCCTGGCAAGACCCCAATCGACAAACCGCTGGCAGGATGAAATGACAGAAGGAATAGATATCGTTATTGTTCTTGATATCTCAAGCAGTATGTTGGCCCAGGATCTCAGGCCAAACAGGCTGGAAGCCTCCAAAGATGTTGCCATCGAATTTATATCCGGTCGCCGGAACGACAGGATCGGGCTTGTGGTATACAGCGGCGAAAGTTTTACACAATGCCCGTTGACAACAGATCATGCCGTTTTAATCAATCTTTTCAAAGATATTCAAAGTGGTATGATCGAAGATGGTACAGCTATCGGTATGGGTTTAGCAAATGCTGTCAGTCGCTTAAAAGACAGCAAAGCAAAAAGCAAGGTTGTAATATTGCTGACGGATGGTGTAAATAACAGGGGTGAAATTGCTCCAATTACGGCAGCTGAAATAGCCGGAACTTTTAAAATACGAGTTTATACCATAGGTGTTGGCACTCAGGGAATGGCACCTGCTCCTGTTCAAACCCCATATGGGACTCAAATCATGCAGGTGCCGGTCGAAATTGATGAAGATGTGCTGAAAGAAATAGCCCAGATTACTGATGGTAAATATTTCAGGGCAACCAACAACCAAAAACTCCTCGAGATATACAAGGAAATTGATCAGCTGGAAAAATCGAAGATCGATGTGAAAGAATACAGCAGGAAAGAGGAAGAATATTTATCATTTGGACTGGCAGCAGTGATCCTGTTGCTGGCAGAAATATTAATAAGAAATACTGTTTTAAGAAATATACCATAAGATTAGCTGCATCAAATAGCGCGCCGCGCTATTTGATCCACGTAAAGAAAATGAATGTTTAGATTTGGAAACATAGAATATCTGTATTTTCTTTTTACCATCCCGGTATTATTGCTTCTGCTGCTCTATGTGTATTACAGCAGGCGTAAAGCCCTGGAACGTTACGGAAACCGGGAAGTATTAGCCGAATTAATGCCTGAAGCATCAGCAGGTAAGTCTGTGTTAAAGTACCTGTTATTGCTTGGTGCACTGATATTTTTTGTTCTCGGTATAGCCAGACCGCAATTTGGTTCGAAGCTCAGGGAAGTAAAACGGGAAGGTGTGGAAATCATCATTGCTCTTGATGTATCGAACAGCATGCTGGCTGAAGACATTGCGCCAAACCGTATGGAACGCGCGAAACAATCTATATCAAAGCTTGTAGACCGGTTGGTGAATGACAGGATTGGACTGATCGTATTTGCCGGTGATGCTTATGTGCAGGTACCCATTACAACAGATTATGTGTCAGTCAAATTATTTCTCGAATCAATCAGCACTGAGATAGTACCCAAACAGGGTACAGCTATTGGTTCTGCCATTGAAATGGGAATGAAATCGTTTACTCCGGCTGAAAATTCAAGTAAGGCTCTTATTCTAATTACTGATGGAGAGAATCATGAAGATGATGCCGTAGAATCTGCCCGCCTGGCAGCAGAAAAGGGAATTACTGTTCATACCATCGGAATAGGTTCACCCGAAGGCTCACCAATTCCTGTCTATGGAATGGCAGGCCAAAAAAGTTATAGAAGAGACAAACAGGGAGAGACAGTGATCAGTAAGCTTAATGCAAAAATGTTACAGGAAATTGCTGCTGCCGGCAACGGGGTATATATCAGATCTACCGATTCCCGTGTCGGGCTGAATGCCATTTTTGATGAGATCAACAAAATGGAAAAACAGGAAATGGATGCAAAAATATATTCCGACTTCGATGAAAGATTTCAATATATGTTTGGTGCAGGACTGATATTGCTGCTTATTGAATTTCTGGTGCTTGAAAGAAAAAACCGGTGGTTGAACCATATTAAACTCTTTGAAAGATGAATAATAAAACAATCATATCATTATTTTTTCTTTTACTGATTGTTAATCCTTCAGTTCTGGCACAGGGAGGACGGAAATATGTCCGCCAGGGTAATAAAAAGTATGAAAATGAATTATACCAGGAATCAGAAATATTGTATCGTAAATCTCTTGATAAGGATCAATCGTCATATGAAGCAAATTTTAACCTGGGTGATGCTTTGTATAAACAGGAAAAATATGAAGATGCTTCAAGACGTTTTTCAGACCTTACTGATGAGAAAGAAAATAAAACGGATCTTGGCAAAATTTATCATAATCTTGGTAATTCACTGTTGAAGGAAAACAGGATCGAAAAGAGTATTGAAGCCTATAAAAATGCCTTAAGAAATAATCCGAATGATCCGGACACAAAACATAATCTTGCATATGCTATGAATCTACTGCAACATCAACAGTCGCAACAGCAACAACAGCAGCAGGATCAGAATAATCAGGAAGAACAGGATGAGCAGAACCAGGATCAAAACCAGCAGCAAAACCAGGAACAGGAGGATCAAAGACAGGAGCAAATGGATCAGGAACAGCGCAAAAACCAAATATCAGAAGAAGATGCAAACCGTATACTTGAAGCTTTGCAACAGGACGAACAGAAATTGTTGGAAGAACTGAAGAAACAAAAAGCTCAGGCACGTAGAGTGACGGTTTTGAAGGATTGGTGAGAGGTGTCTGGTAGCCAGGTGCTGGTAGCTGGGTACCGGGTGTTTTGTCAAAGAGGTATATTATAAATGGTTGTAGATTCATCCTGAAACAAGTTGCTAATGACATCAAAGATGTCAATTTATTATGAATCTT
>CAZGOR010000216.1:0-6749 GCA_964527875.1 uncultured Bacteroides sp.
AATTCGCGGGGTAATTTAAATACAAAATCCCCTTCAGAATTAGTAATTGTTCCTGTGGTTGTACCAGTAAGTCCAATTGTTGCAAATGGTATTGGATCATTGCTACTTGCATCCTTGATTTTTCCAGCCACAGTCAATATAGATGGGTATTTGCTCCTGACATTGGTTTCCGATCCGGCTTGATTTTCTATTAATGGATTAAAAATAACTATCTGGTTACCAATAACTTTATATTGAATCTTGGGGTCATTAATAATCCTTCTGAGTAATGATAATAATGTATCAGTTGTAGCATTTAAAGATACTATCTTTGAGATCGGGATTATATCGGAGTTGTATGAAATATAATGACTAATATTCTCCTCAATCAGTTTCAGCGCATCATCCAGCCTGCATGTTGTATCCGGAAGATTAACAATTTGAAGGAGGGTGCTATCCTGTGCATTCAGCCTTGAATTTGGACTAAATACAATGAGCAACGCACAAATTCCCAGGTAATAACGAATACTGAATGATTTTATGGTTAAATATGATGTCAAAGTTTTTTTTGCAAAAATAACAATAAGTTAACGAGGTTGTGTCACAACTTTAGAAAATGGATTATATTGAATTCCAGGAATAATGATAGAGTTTTTCTGGACTGGAAACCGGGAATCCTGCCCGCCCGCCTGACCGTGTCATTCGGACAGGAACGTGCCATTCGTTATTGACGGGCGAGAACCGAGAATTAAGTGAGGCAACTATTTCACGAGCTTTAGCGAAGTGAAATGGTTTAGCTGAACTAATCCTGATGAATATCGGGACCGAAAACCAAGAACCAAGAACTGAGAACCCTGCCCGAACATACCGTTCGATAGAGGCGGGCGAGAACTGAGAACCGAGAATCTATTTATCATCTTCACCAACGAGTGTTATTTGGGAACGGGAATATTCAATATCCAGATTGAATGCTGTTGCCAATACTTGCAGTAAGGTGTCGACAGGTTGATTATAAAATGTTCCGGTAAATCTGGATTTACTCATTTTGGCATCTTCGTAAACGATATTTGTACCAAAAGTATGATTCAGGTCATTGATTACATCCTCTAAACTGGTTTCACGGAACTCCAGTTTACCAGTCTTCCATGCAAGCCAATTTATATTCTGATTTACCTCGTTTTGAATGCCATCTTCCGTGATGGTGCCCATATAACCTGGTTCAACCACCAATGATCGTTCATCAACCGACCTGTCTGAAAGTAAAACACGGCCTGATTCAACAAGTACTTTTACATGGCTGCTGTTAGGATCAACCCGGACACTGAAGGATGTTCCGAGAACTTCGACAAGCACCTTATCAGTAAGTACAACGAATGGTTCATCAGGATCATATGAAACGTTGAAATAAGCTTCTCCTTCGAGATAGACTTCCCTGGTGCCTGGTTGCTGGTGCTTGTAATTTATTCTGCTGTGGCCTTTAAGATGAACGATTGAACCGTCAGGCAAAATTGATTGAATGGTCTGATCCGAATTTGATCTTACAGTTAATCTTTGAAGGTCATTATCAGGTTGAATAACAGTCCTGTATAATACATAACCCAATCCTGCGGCTAAAACCAGAATGGCTGCAATCCGCAGGAGAGGGAGAACAGTTTTTCGCAGGGTGAAAATGCTGGAATTCTTTTGATATGTTGTCTCTGCTTTTGTTTGTTCAATCTTGTTTTTAAGCTTTTTCCAGGCGGAATCGGTGTCTACTTCAATCATATTATGTTGTTTTTTTATTTTTTCCCATGGTTTTTGAACCGCTGATAAAATCTTCATATATTCTTCATCAGACTGAATGAGTTTTTTCATTTGTGTCCGCTCCTGCTCATTCATTTCCTGATCCAGATATTTTGCGAGTAAACCCCAGTTTATGTTTTTCTTTTTATCCATCGAAATTATTTTCTATACTATGTTATATATATTCCTGATATGCAATCAGGGTTGACTATTGTTTGTCTGCCCCTGATTTGGCAATCAGGGGTTGACTTATGTTTTTCCTTCTGATATGCGATCAGAATTGACTATTCTATATTCCCACACTTTACACTTCACACTCCCTGCTCCCTGCTTCAACACCTGATTTCCATATATTTCTTCAGGTTTTCACGGAACAGCTTCAGGGCTTTGCTCATATTTGCTTCAACTGTCTTTACTGATATTGAGAGTTTTTCCGCAATATCTTTGTATCTCAGCCCTTCCTGTCTGCTCAGTTCAAAGATTTGCCGAACCTTTGGGGGCATTGATACAATTGTTTGATTAATAATCTGATCCAGCTCTTTGGTCTGCACGGGAATATCCGGTTCATCTATAAGGGTCTGTTCAATATCATCGGCTACTTCATAAACCAAATCCTTGGTATTCTTTTCTCTTAAAAAAAGCATCGTATTATTATAAACAGCCTTGTACAGATAAGAACGTAGTGAAGACCTTATATTTAATGTTTCTTTCTTTGACCATAATTTGAAAAACAGATCCTGAACAATTTCTTCTGCTGTATCTTTATCATGGAAATATTGATATGCATAATTACATAACTCCTGATAATAAGTACGGAAAATTGTCTCAAATGCTTTCAGGTTCCCCTGACGAATCCTCTTCAATATTTTATCTTCATTGAACAAATTGTAATTAGCTGCTTTGTTTGATCAAAAAAAGAATGAAATGCTGGAATATTCCATTATTCCAGTATTCCAATTCCCCCATTCTTAAAATTCAAATATACCGACTTTTAACTAAAGAAGAAGGAAGGTCGAAAGCAGGAAAGAATTAATGTTTGAATAAGTATTATCCCTAACCAATTATCCTTTTTTAACCTTACCTGTTCCTCCCTTCCCATATGGTTATTATAATTGTCTTCTCAGTTTACGGTTCAGTTTATTAATGGCTGTTTCAATTGACTCATCCGGTTTGATAATGTTATAATCACCCCAGTAATCCGGATCTTCAAACTGGCTTACCTGTTCGGCCATAATATCTGAGAACCTGACAGATTCACGTAGTTTCAGCTTATTGATATTTTTGTCATTCATATCTGTAATGGCCATTTCCGACATTAATGTATATGTTGAACTGAATAATTTCTTATCCCATTTACATTTAAGCTGAAGTTCTGACCGTACATATGACAGGTACCATGTTCCGTTCACTTCACGGTATTTAGTCATATAGTTGGCATCCAATATATCTATTTTCATGGATGCCGGTTTTTTACGTACAAGGAGGTTGGTTGCCTTTTGAATGTTTTCCGTATTCAGTTTAAAATCAAGTCCGATAATGGCAAGATTATCAACATCGAGATAAATTTTACCTTCATAGAGTGGTTCAGAAATATTTTCTTTTTGTTTGAATGAAATGATGTATGCCTGCCTGTCATTGATATAGTTAAAACCTTCCAGTTTATAATTATAGAATTCGAAAAGATCCTGGGATAATATATCACCGGGATTTTTAACAATATCAAGTAAAAGGGCAGTGTAAGCTCCACCCTGTAATTTAACTATGACTGTATCCATTTTCTTGACATCCTGGCTTTTTCTTCCTTTATATATCCTTGACCGGTCAGATTCTGTTGTTTTGTAATAGGGAGCCTTATATATATCGATCACTGCCTCGGCTACAGCCACATAGTTTCTGTTTTGCTGGATTGTTTCCCTGTAGAAGGAAGTCATCATAACAGGATCATCACTGTAATTAAGTGATCTGTTTTTAACGGCTGCTCTGAGCAAATCTTCCGGATCACCTGTCCTGATCTTTACCTCTTCAATAGGGAAAGATGCAGGTTCGACCTGGATGACATTCATTGATTTGTTAAGACGGGCAAGATCCACTTCGGTGTTTTTATATCCCAGGTGGGTTATTGCCAGCTTTCCGGAGATCTTGTTTGATGGTACCTTAATGATAAAATCACCATCTGAATTGGTAACTACTCCAACATTGGATCCTTTCAACTGAATACTGGCAAACACAACGGGTTTCCCGGAGATCTTATTTATCACCCGGCCCGAAAAAGATTCATAGTTAATAGTATCATCAGCAAAGTAAGCCGGATGGTCATTCGTTGTTCTAATATGCGCCCGTATATTCCCTGTAAAAAATGCAATTACTAATAAAATGACCATTACCGGCTTACAAATTGCCTGAAATGAACAAAGCACTATTTTTTTCATTTTAAGTTAAAATTATTTGTTAGCAAAAATGTTTATCTGTTTATATGATGCAAAAACCGGCTGATACCCTATGTCGGATCGTATTTATTATGTAGAATTGATATTTAAATTGGAGGTAAAAATACATAAGGTTATCTTTACTATTATTTTAGATACACAGGTATAAAATGAAAGCCCTTGTACTTGAAGATTATATGAAATTGGTATATAAGGATGTCCCTGATCCGGTCATTCAACCGGATGAAGTGTTGATTGAGGTTAAAGCAGCTGGTATTTGTGGAAGTGATGTACATGGTATGGATGGCAGTACGGGAAGAAGAATACCGCCGGTCATTATGGGTCATGAAGCTTCCGGTGTGATTGCTGAGACAGGCAGGAATGTTAAAGACTGGAAAATAGGTGACAGAGTTACTTTTGATTCGACCATATACAGGCTTGACGATTGGTTTACAAAGCAAGGCATGTATAATTTGAGTGATGGAAGAATGATCCTGGGGGTTTCGACTGAAGAATTTAAAAGGGATGGTACATTTGCTGAATATGTATCAATACCCCAGCATATATTATATAAAATACCGGATAATGTTAGTTTTGTTCATGCTGCCATGGTTGAACCGGCAGCTGTTGCCATGCATGCGGTCAGCCTTACACCAGTATCAAAGAGTGATACTGCCGTTGTTGTAGGATCAGGGATGGTTGGATCATTTATTATTCAACTGTTAAAGATCAGGGGTTGTGAAAAAATATTCGCCGTTGATGTGGATGAAGATAAGATTGAATTTGCAAAAAAAATGGGTGCAACCCATGGACTATATCCAGACAAAAAAAATATTCAGGAGGAGATTTATAAAATAACTGAAGGCAGGGGAGGTGATGTGGCTTTTGAGGTTGTTGGAATTTCAGAATCTGTAAATTATGCCGTTGAAAGTCTTAGAAAAGGAGGTTCACTGACAATCGTGGGTAATTTGGCACCCAGGATAGAAATTCCATTGCAGGCTATAGTGACCAGACAGCTTCGGTTACAAGGTTCTTATGCTATTGCAGGTGAATATCCGGCTGTATTGGATTTGATTGCGGAAGGATTATTGGATACTGAGTCTATTCTGAGTGCTGTAGCACCCCTATCAGAAGGAGCCAGCTGGTTTGAAAAACTTTATCATAAAGAAAAGGGTCTGATGAAGGTGATATTGGTTCCCTGAATTTATCAGGATTATTTCATAATCCGAAGTTAGGTCATGCTGAACTTGGTTAAGGACCTTCTTACGAACCACTATATTGCATCACAGAAGGTACTGATCCCGAGTACTCGGGACAGGATGACCTGGCTAACCGAAACTAAAAAATAAAAACCGAAAACCGAAATATGCATAAACTCAAAACCGGGATTGCAGGATGTGGAAAAGTTGCTCATTTACATGCAAAGGCACTTGTAAATCTGGAACAATCGGAATTTTTAGCTGTTGCCAGCCGAAGTGAAACAAACAGAAATGATTTTGCTTCAAAATATAAGGTCAAAGCATATGTGAATGTCGAAGATATGGTTAAGACTGAAAAACTTGATTTGTTAATCGTATGTACTCCTCATCCTGCACATAAGGAACCGGCAATAACAGCAATGGAATCCGGAGCACATGTTCTGGTGGAAAAACCTTTAGCATCGTGTCTGGCCGATTGTGATGAAATGATCCGGACATCCAGACGAACCGGAAAGATACTTGGTGTTGTGAGTCAGAGAAGGTTTTATGAATCCTGTAAGCGAATAAAAAAAGCTATGGATGATGGAAAAATTGGCAGGCCGGTTCTGAGTATTGTATATATGTTAAGCTGGAGGGATCAGGCATATTACAGGAGTGATCCCTGGCGGGGAAAATGGGATGGGGAAGGCGGAGGCATTCTGGTCAACCAGGCTCCGCATCAACTTGATCTGTTACAATGGTATATGGGTGAACCAGCAGAACTCTTTGGTATTTGGACAAATTTGAATCATCCGTATATTGAAGTTGAGGATACTGCTCTTACCATCATAAGGTTTAAGAATGGTGGAATAGGAAACATCGTATTAAGTAATTCTCAAAAACCGGGAATTTATACCAAAGTTCATATTCATGGCGATAACGGGGCATCGGTTGGTGTGCAGACAGATGTTGGCAGTATGTTCGTTGCTGGTATGACCGGGATTCAGGAAGCACCATACAATGATATCTGGACCATTCCGGGCGAAGAAAATTATCCGGAAGTATGGAAGGAGCAGGATAATGCTTTTTTCAGTAGTATTAATCCGATGGAATATTACATTCAACTGCAGGTTGAAGATTTTATATCTGCAATAAATGATAACAGGAAACCATTAATATCCGGAGAAGAAGGAAGAATTACCGTGGAATTATTTACAGCAGTCTATAGGTCCCAAAGAGATGGCAAACCGGTTAAATGGCCACTGGAACCAGAAAAAGATAAAACGGATTTTGATGGGAGGATGAGAATTTAGTATTTATTCTGTTCTTCTTCTCAACTTACGGCTCAGCTTTTCGATCGCTTCTTCAATCGATTCATCCAGCT
>CAZGOR010000217.1:0-6739 GCA_964527875.1 uncultured Bacteroides sp.
TCGGGCAGCCTGAAAAGCTAAATGACCAATACGCTCTATTTCATCAACTTGATAATTACAATGATCGAATGCTAGAGTACCATCTTCATTACGTCCTTTATCACCGAAATATATACCACCCGTTAACTCCCGGTAAACAATGAAATCTACATTTGTAACAAGATGTTCTTTCAAAGGTGAATAAGAGTTCAGCAATGAATAGGTAGCTATGGGACGTATGTTTGCATAGAGGCCAAGTTCTTTACGGATTTTAAGAAGGCCTTGTTCCGGCCGGATTTTTGCAGCAGGATCAAGATCATACTTTGGATGACCCACAGCTCCCATCAGAACAGCATCAGATTTTTTGCATAATTCCAGGGTCTCATCCGGTAAAGCAGTCCCCGTATTGTCAATGGCAACAGCACCGATCAGTCCCTCCCTCAGGCTATACCCGATTCCTTCATCTCGCATCAATATTTTAAACAACCTGAGCGCCTGCTCCAAAACCTCGGGGCCAATCCCATCCCCGCGTAACACCGCGATATTAAATTTCATTCCGATTAACTTTTTATATGTATTAAATGTGTTACTTATACAGTGGTAATTCAGTTGTGATTCCTAATTCATTGTTACATTGTTAAATTGTTATTCTACTAAGTCATATATTAATAACAGTTTAACAATTTAACAATTTCTTATTATAAACCAGTGGAATTCTGGTTGTTTTAAGGCATTTAAGGCATTTTTTTCATCCCGAAGAAGCGAAGCAGGGCCGGCAGGCAAGCGACTGAGGGACGACTAAAAATGATTCCTCTCGATGATATTCAGCATTTTCTCAGTTGCTTTAATGGCAGCCTCTGTCTGGTCTGCTTGTAAGCCTCTTGTCTTAAATTCCCTGCCTTTAAAATTCCAGGTTATAACAGTAGCAACCAGGGCATCAGTTTTTCCACCGGGAGGTATTGTTACCTCATAATCAACAAGTACAGGCCGTTCCTTGTTCAGTTTATGATAGGCTTTCCAGATTGCTTTCATGAAAGCATCATACTGACCATCCCCCACGGCATTTTCTTCATAGCAACGGCCTTTGATCTCCAGACAAATATTTGCCATTGGCTTTAATCCATTAGCCAAAGTGAGGGAATAACTCTTAATCCTGATCGGTTGGTTGGTTTCAACTTCTTCAAGTACATCTGAAATGATATAAGGGAGATCTTCTGTCGTAACGTTTTCTTTCCGGTCACCCAGTTCAATAACTCTTTCGGTGACTTTACGCATGGTATCAGGATCAAGGTCTAGTTTAAGCTCTTCAAGATTTTTTTTAATATTGGCTTTGCCGGAAGTTTTTCCCAGAGCATATTTCCTCACTCTTCCAAAACGCTCGGGTAGAAGATCATTATAATAAAGATTGTTTTTACTGTCGCCATCGGCATGGACCCCACATGTTTGAGTAAATACATTCGCACCGATCAGAGGTGTATTGGCAGCTATCCTGTTGCCAGAAAATGATTCCACCAACCTGCTGATCCGGATTAATTTAGATTCATCAACTCCGTTTTCGACTTTCAAATGATCGTTTAAAATGCCCACTACGGATGAAAGGGGTACATTTCCTGCCCTTTCTCCCAATCCATTGACAGTAGTATGTATGCCATGCACGCCAGCACGTATAGCTGCATAAACATTTGCCACAGCAAGATCATAATCATTATGGGCATGAAAATCCATTCGAACATTGGGATATTTCTCAAGCATGATACTACAAAACTCATATGTTTGTTCCTGGTTCAGAATCCCCAGTGTGTCCGGAAGCATGAAACGGTCGATCTCCTCTCCTGCCAGTCCATTCATCATAAAAAAAACATAATCCCGTGAATGGAGCATTCCATTCGACCAATCCTCCAGATAAATGTTTACATTGATTCCAACTTTTCTGGCATACCCGATGGATTGTCTGATATCTGCCAGGTGTTCTTCAGGTGTTTTACGCAGTTGTTCCCTGACATGCTTCAAAGATCCTTTGGATAACAGGTTAACCACTTTGCCTCCGGCATCCTGTATCCAATCGAGGGAAAGTTTTCCATCAATGAAGCCAAGGATTTCCACTTTATCAAGATACCCATTTGATTCTGCCCATTCCATTATCTTGCTGGTCGCTTGAAATTCACCTTCAGAAACTCTTGCTGAGGCAACTTCAATACGGTCAACTTTAACCTCATTCAACAGTATTCTTGCAACATTAAGTTTTTCAGTAACATTGAAGGAAACACCCATTGTCTGTTCCCCATCCCTGAGAGTTGTATCCATTATTTCAATTCTCATGATCAACCAATTTGTTCGTTTTTAACATGTACAAATGCCATTTTCCTTCAGGCATACCAGCCCTTATCCAATTTTGCCATAGCGCCAGTTCCGCGTCAGACCAACCCCTGCCCCTGTTACCCGGATGGTTCTGCTTTGCATAATTGGCAAAAAAAAGCTTTGACAGGATCAATCCTTCATTTTCCTTTACAGGATCTCCTGATGTCAGAAGAGGGTATACTTCTTCAGCAAATTCTTTCATAGCAATCCTTTCTGCTTCAGGAGATTCCTTTGGATATGAGTAATGAAGAACATGAACCTGTGGTCCCAGTCTTTCGCTTTTCCTGTTATTCATATCTTCAAATTCCTGCTGAGCAGCTTCAGCCTGGATCCCATAATAACGGTCATATACCTTTCTTAACAAATCTATTTCATTTATCATTGATCTCGTAGTATCTTATCTTATGCAATGTGATTACTTTCAAATTCTTCGATCTTATTTTTAAAACTGAGTAAATAATCAATATCATCGTAACCATTCAGCAGACATTTCTTTTTATACTGATTGATTTCAAACTGTTCTGATTCACCGGTTTCAACTAAGGTAATCTTCTGATTATCAAGGCCAACTCTAATCTTAGCATCGGCATTATCTCTGACCACCGCGAAAAGGTTTTCAAGATAATCTTGTGAAACCTGGACCGGTAACAGACCGTTGTTCAGAGCATTATTCTTGAAGATATCAGCAAAGAAGCTGGAGACGACAACCCTGAATCCATAATCAAAAAGAGCCCATGCTGCATGCTCACGGCTAGAACCGGATCCGAAATTCTTACCTGCAAGAAGAATGATTCCCGAATACTGGAGATCATTAAGGATAAAGTTTTTTTTCGGTCTTCCTGTTTCATCAAACCGCCAGTCCCTGAATAAATTTTCACCAAAACCTTCCCTGGTGGTTGCTTTCAGGAAACGTGCAGGTATGATCTGATCAGTATCAATATTTTCAACCGGTAATGGAACGGCTGTTGATTCAATTGTTTGAAATTTTTCCATGCATCTTATAACAAAGTTCTGACATCAGTAATGACTCCTGTAATTGCTGCAGCAGCTGCAGTAAGGGGACTGGCAAGGAATGTCCTGGCACCTGGTCCCTGTCTGCCTTCAAAATTTCTATTTGATGTTGAAACACAATATTTTCCCCTGGGAACTTTATCCTCATTCATACCAAGACAGGCCGAACAGCCTGGTTGACGGACCTCCATCCCTGCTTCCTCAAATATTTTCAGGAGTCCTTCGGTTTCAATTTGTTTCTCAACCTGTTTCGAACCTGGTACTAAATATACACTGACATGTTCAGCTTTTTTCTTTCCCCTGATAATATTTGCTACTTCATGAAAATCTTCGATTCTCCCATTCGTACAACTTCCGATAAACACGTAATCAACCGGCTTCCCCAGTAAGGTTTGCCCGGAAGATAATCCCATATATTCCAATGACTGATGAATTTCCGGCAGGTCTGGAATAGGATCTGTTATACTCATTCCAAGTCCCGGATTTGTTCCATAAGTGATCATTGGTTTAATATCTGCTGCATCAAAGGTATATTCACTATCAAAGTTTGCATTCTCATCAGAGAATAATAATTTCCATCGTTCCAAAGCTTTAAAAAATTCATCTTCTTTGGGAGCAAATTCTCTGTCTCTTACATAATTAAAAGTAATCTGATCTGGTGCTATTAATCCACCACGGGCTCCCATCTCGATACTCATATTGCACACAGTCATTCTTGCTTCCATAGACATTTCGCGGAATGCAGATCCGTTGTATTCAACAAAATGACCGATCGCACCACTTGCTGAAAGTCTGGAAATGATATAGAGTATCACATCTTTTGAAACAACTCCCGGCGCGAGTTTACCATTAACAGTAATTCTCATTTGCTCAGGCTTATTCTGCAGCAGACACTGTGTAGCCATAACCATCTCGACTTCGCTGGTTCCAATACCAAAAGCGATGGTTCCAAAAGCTCCATGGGTAGCGGTATGACTATCGCCACATACGATTGTCTGTCCCGGCAGTGTAAAACCCAGTTCCGGTCCGATGACATGAACGATCCCCTGCCATAGATGCCCCAGACCGTATAATTCAATTCCATGTTTCTGGCAATTCCTGGTAAGTTCTTCAACCTGTTGACGGGATAACAGATCACGGATCGGAAGATGCTGATCTTTGGTTGGGACATTATGATCTGCCGTAGCAATAATACGTTCGGGACGAAAAACCGGTATTCCCCGCTGTTCGAGTCTTGCAAATGCCTGGGGACTGGTTACTTCATGAATTAAATGTCTGTCGATGTACAGGATATCCGGTCCATCCGGTATGGTATCAACAACATGCTGTTCCCATATTTTATCGAATAATGTTTTTCCCATATCGATATATTAAATAAACACTTTATCCTAATTCATTTTCCTGGAATTTTCTTTCTGCCGTCAGTTGAAGCTGACGGTAATTGATATTACATCAAGTTATATCCCAAACTCAAATTCAAACCCTTCTTAGCCTCAGCCTTCTTTAACTTATTCTATTTGTGCCAATGCATCAACGAAAGCTTCCACTGAAGCTGTAATGATATCGGTACTGGCAGAAAAACCATAATACACGACACCCTTATTATGGACCTGGACATGAACCTTGCCGATATCATTGCTACCCCGTGTAATGGCCTGGATCAAAAACTCTTCCAGTCTGACTTTTCTCTTTACAATCTTTTTCACTGCTGTAAAAGCAGCATCAACGGGTCCGTTTCCTCTTGCAGATTCAGTATGAGAGGTACCATGTATCTTCAACGTAACGGTAGCTGTCGGATATGTGCTTTTTCCGCAAAGAACCTGGAGGGACTCCAGTTCGATGTTCCTCGGACCTCTTTGTTCCTTTCCTACAAGTACGTACAAATCCTCATCGGTTATATCCTTCTTTTTGTCTGCCAGTTGTAAGAATTCTTCATACAGATGTTCGAGCTTTTCCTTACTAAGCTTATATCCCAGTTTTTCAAGCCGGTGTTTGAGAGCAGCCCTGCCACTTCTTGCGGTGAGAACAATAGAAGATTCAAGAACTCCAACTGATTTTGGCTCAATAATTTCATAATTTTCCCTTCTTTTCAATATTCCATCCTGATGAATTCCGGATGAATGAGCAAAAGCATTTCTTCCCACGATAGCTTTATTGGGCTGTATGGGCATTCTCATAAGAGTTGAAACTAACCTGGAAGTTTTAAATATCCGTTTGGCATTGATATCCGTGTAAAGATTCAGATTTTTCCTGCTTTTAATGATCATGGCAACCTCCTCAAGTGATGTATTGCCTGCCCTTTCACCAATACCATTCATGGTCACCTCGACCTGTCTTGCACCATTAATCGCCCCGGACATTGTATTTGCAGTTGCCATACCAAGATCATTATGACAATGGATTGAAATAATGGCCTTATCAATCCCTTTAACATTTTCCTTCAAATATTTTATCTTGTTACCAAACTCATCTGGCAATGTATAACCCGTAGTATCAGGAATATTAACAACTGTTGCACCGGCTTTAATTACCGCTTCTATAACCCTCGCAAGGTATTCATTTTCAGTTCTTCCTGCATCTTCTGCATAGAATTCGACATCTTCAACAAATTTCTTAGCATATTTCACCGCATCAACTGCCCGTTCAAGTATCTCTTCCCGATTGGAATTAAGCTTGTACTTTATGTGGTAGTAAGATGTACCTATCCCGGTATGAATACGCGGTCTTTCAGCCAGTTTAAGTGCATCGGCAGCTACCTCAATATCTTTCCTTACTGCACGTGTAAGACCACAAATCACAGGTCGCTTTATTTCTTTACAGATTTCCACAACCGAGTTAAAATCGCCTGGTGAGGAAATTGGAAATCCTGCTTCAATAATATCTACACCAAGTGCTTCAAGGGCTTTTGCAACCTCAATTTTTTCAATTGTATTCAGCTGGCATCCGGGTACTTGCTCACCATCCCTGAGGGTAGTGTCAAAAACATATACTTTTTCAGGTGTCATTTTTATAAATTATTGATGATACTTTATGATGTATTGATTCTCAATTTAAATATCCTGATAAAAAGAAAGCCATTCTGCGTATTCGAGAATGGCCTTCATGGAAAAATATTTCTTTTCATTCATACCATTCTCATCCAGCTCCGGAAATAAGATCCAGAATAAGAATGAAGGATATGATATGAATAATACCCATTAGCTTGTTTTCGTGCCTCCAAATATATCTATTAATCTTTGAATTATAAAAATATTACAGGGAAAATCTTTATTCAGGTATTGATTTTCTTAATGAGGTTAAAAAAGAAATGCAGGAAACAGAGAACATTCATCATAGTATAGGGCAAGTTAAATTGGTGTGTAATATATGTTTCATTAGTTTATCCATTTTT
>CAZGOR010000218.1:0-6733 GCA_964527875.1 uncultured Bacteroides sp.
CCTGAAACAACTCGGTTCTGCCCCAAAAGGTGTCCGGGTCATGCCTGTTACCAGTAACAAAGAAAATGTAACCTGCGCCGTTCTTGGTGATAACTCAAAGGGAACTTATGTCGTGCATCTCGTTAACAACGGCCCTGCCAGACAGGTTGAATCCTCAGGATTACCGGATAATGTGCGTTCCCTTCAGATCTATATTACAGACAGCAAACGGGGGATGGAAAAAGGAGAACGGGTAACTGTCACAGACGGACAGGCCAGTTTTAATCTTGAATCCGTTAGTTTTACAACGTTGATCAGTGATCAGGCTCTATAATGTGAATTTCAGGTCCGGCTGAAAACCGGACTAACTCATTACCCTTTCCTCACTCTCACCAGGAACCAGGAACTAGCAACCAGGAACCGAATGTGTCCGGTTGAAAACTCCCCCCTAATACTTGGGGGGACAGGCAGACTTTTCTGTCGTTCCCCACGCTGGTATAATGCGTCCGGTTGGAAACCGGACTTTTCTGCCATATATCATCTATTTTCAGCGGGCTGTATGTCTAATGAGTTCTAATGCTATATTCTGGTCTGTAATCTCATTCATTATACACGAAAACCATCCGGTTATCAGTGAGTGAGATACACGAATGCATAAATCGTTTATTTTTTATCTGATCGCCTTAAAACCTTCGGCTAAAAAAATTTAGTAATACCTTTCAGCAGTTGAAAAAAACAGACATTTTGATATATAACAAAAAGAGAATTGTTTTTTTTACCGGATTAGAGTATCTTTTCCGTGTGTAATTAAATTGATCTTCCATGAAATATTCAAACCGTTTTTTATTCCTGATTTTTTTTGTTATAGTTTGCTTATTGATATCTGGTCATTCATCGGGCCAAAACATATTTGTAAGTGGTGATATTGCAACGGATACTACCTGGATGGCTGATACTGTGAAAGTCACAGGAGATATTACGGTTCAGGATGATGTTACCCTGACAATCCTGCCCGGGACAGTTATTGAGTTCCAGGATTATTACAGGATCAGTGTGCTGGGAACTTTGAAAGCCGTTGGATCAACCGGTGATTCCATATTGTTTACATCAGCAGATACTGCCGGTTTCTATCGCGACAGCATTCCTGATGGCGGCTGGAGCGGGGTAATTTTCAATAATTCTTCCAACTATGGCGGAGGAGGAGGTTCCATGGATGACAACGACAGCTCCAGGTTGTCTCATTGCATTATTGAATACGTCAAAGGCATCACAGGTTATGGCTATGATCCGAGGTATACTTCGGGAGGAATATACATCTGTACATTCTCAAGAATGTATATTGAAAGATCTCAGGTACGGTATTGCAAAACGTTCTATGAGGGAGGAGGTATCAGATGTGTCGAAAATGCCAAACCTGTTATCCGGCACAACCTGATCTACTATAACGAGGCAAGAAACGGCGGCGGTGTCTACATCAGTTCATATGCTGAACCATTATTTCAGTACAATATTATCAGAAATAACAGCAATGGCAGGTACAGCAATGGAAGGGGTGCAGGAATATATGTTAATAATTCAAGGGTCATCATTGAATCCAATGAAATATGTTCTAACGCAAATCAACATGAAGGGGGTGGGGTTTATTCGGCAGATGCCGATTTCTTTTTACAGAATAATACAATATATGGTAATTATGCCGATGTGGGAGGAGGAATTTTCTGCAGGCAGGAATCAAAACCCTCGTTCATCAATAATTATATTTTCAACAATTCCGCCGGATCAGATGCGGCCGGCATTTTCTGCGAAACTGCATCCGCCAGGATCATATCCAACTGCATCTTTAACAATGAGACAGGTGGTAATGCCGGCGGGGTCTTTATCAATTATTCGGACGCATTGCTCCTGAACAACACGATCGTAAATAACCTGGGATATTCAGGAGGAGGAATTTACAGCCAGAGGTCTAATCCTCAGATTATCAACAATATCCTCTGGGGAAATGAGGCAACTTACAAGGGGCCGCAGATCTACCTTCCTGATAACCTTAAAAATCCGTCTATCCGCTCCAACACCATTGAGAATGGTTTCAGCGGCATTGACTTTGGCTATGGTGGAAGTTTCACAGGCACCTTTGAAGATAACCTCGACTCTGATCCCGATTTTATGGAACCCACAGGCTCTGCCGGTTTATTTTCCTTACCTGCTGCCTTCAGCTGGCAATTATCTGAAATTTCCCCCTGCATAAACCGGGGGACCCACCAGCAGGTTTCTTCCTTTTTCCCCGAACTGGATTATGAAGGTAAAACAAGGGTACTTTATGGCACCATCGATATGGGTGCACTCGAAAAACAGATACCCGCCATATCAGTTTCCGGCATCATCTCATCCGATTCACTACTGATGGCAGATACTATTTTTGTTGCAGATAATCTGATCGTTGATGATAATGTTACACTTACGATAGCCCCCGGATGTATTGTCCGGTTTAAGGGAAATTATAAACTCGACGTGTGGGGTACTCTCATAGCCTGCGGAACAGAAGAATTCCCCATAACATTTACCATGGATGATACCCTGTATTTCTCTTCGACAGACCTTCAGGAAGGCGGATGGCAGGGAATCATTTTCGATAATGGCGAAACAGGCAGGAATGGTGCCATGCACGATAATGATACAAGCCGGATCATGCATTGCAGAATTGAATATGTTAAGACTCTGAAGAATTACTGGTCTGGTCCCATTACCACACACTTTTTCAACAGACTGATAATCTCCCATAACATTATCCGGAATAATGTTGCCTTCAAAGGATCCGGCGGAATTTATTGCGATAACTCCGAAGTGGTCATCACCAATAATATCATTGAGAATAACAGATCACTGGACAGCATTCCCTATCTATGTGCAGGAGGATTATTTCTAAGCTCATCCGGAGGTGTTGTGGAAGGTAATATTATCAGGAATGATTATGCTCCCTTTAGAGGAGGCGGATTGATCTCCTACGGTTCGAACATGATCATAAGGAAAAATATCATCTATCATAACTCAACAGGATATGATGCAGGAGGAATATTCCTCTGGTTCAGTGAAGATACATTGATCAATAATATCATCTGCAATAATTCATCTCCCTATACAAAATCTTTCTATCTGGAAAAATCTCCAAGTGTTCTGATCGGGAACCTGATATGTAACAATGATTACGGAGTATCTGCCGACCAATCAAATATCACGTTGCTCAACAACACAATCGTGAATAATTCTTATTATGGAGTATTTATTATTAATTCAGACCTGACAATGTTAAATACTATTATATTTGGTAATCTTCAGCAAGCAAGTATAAATTCCATATACAACCAGACCACGATAAGCAATTGTCTTATCCAGAACGGGATTTCGGGGATTCTGGGTTATTACCAGGGAGATATACAAAACATCTTCAGTGACAACCCTGATTTCAGAGATCCCTCATCCGACCGGGGTAATGAATACAACGGACTGGAAGCAGACTATTCCCTGCTCTCCTTTTCTCCCTGCATAAACAACGGGACAACTCAGTCAGCTGATCTTCTTCCTGAAACGGATATCAATAAGATGCCTCGTATTTATGGCAGAGCAATAGATATCGGCGCTTATGAGAATCAGGACGAGCCTCCTATTATAAGCAAACATCCTCTGGGAGGAACGTATTGTAAAGGTGATACGGTAATATTATATACATCTGCAAAGGATACGGCAAGATACCAGTGGATAAAAGACGAGGAGAAAATAGCAGGGGAAACAGGTAAATCACTGGTGCTGGATCCCATCACCCAGGAAAATGAAGGAAACTATTATTGCCTGATCAGCAACGCATATGATACACTGGAAACGGTACCTGCATATATTCACTATAACCTGGCGCCGCAGATCGTTGCCGGTCCTGCAGATACCTGGGCCGTGGCAGGTGAAAAAACAACGGTCTCTGTATTTTCCACAGGAAAGGATCTGAACTATCAATGGTTTATGGATGGGAATGAGATACAGAATGAAATCCTGCCGGAATATGAGTTTACCATCTCCGATTCCTCCGGTGAGGGACATTTATCCTGCATCGTAAGTAATTACTGCGGCATTAACACATCCCGTCATGCATCCGTCTACCTGGCCCCCCATATCTGCATGGTAACCGTTGATCCCATCACAGGTCATAATCTGGTGATCTGGGAGAAAAAATCCAAAGCACCCCTGATAGCATACAATGTTTACCGGGAAAGCAAGGCAGCCGGCATCTATGATCTGATGGAAACGGTTTCACATGAAGATCTGAGCATTTCTGTTGACTCTACAGCAGATCCAACGGTTCAGGCATATATTTACAAAATCACCGGCATCGATACATCAGGATATGAAACGGATATTGACCTGTGCAAACTGCATAAGACAATCCATTTGCTTGTTTCAACCAATCCTGAACTGAATACAACCCAGCTTGAATGGGATAAATATTATGGTTTTGAATATCAGACCTATAATATCTTAAGAAGCGCTACAGGAATAAATTTCGAGCAAGTTCATGAAATGGCCAGTTCACTTGCATCATGGACCGATCCTGATCCGCTTCCCGATATTGGATATTACAGGATTACCGTCGAAAAACCATATCCCTGTTATCCTACCGGAGGAAGCAAAAAGGCTGAATCCGGACCATATAGTCATTCCATGTCGAATATTGAAGACAACAGGCTTCAGGCCGGCCAGAGCCCGCCGGATACCATCATGTTAACCGGCAACACAATTAATGAAAATAATATGTACGGGATGCTGGTCGGGCGGTTCAGCACAACCGATCCGGATACCCTCGACACCCATACCTATTCCCTTGTGAGTGGCGAAGGCGATGATGACAACATCAGCTTCACCATCCTCGGTGATATGCTCCTGGCAGCAGAAATATTTGATTATGAACTGAAAGATGTCTATTCAATCCGCGTACGTTGCACAGATAAAGGCAATCTCACCAGGGAAGAGATATTTACTATTCATGTCAGCGATGTCATTGAAACAGGCCTGGCAGATCAAAATTCTTCCAACCAGATACAGGCTTACCCGAATCCTTTCAATAAATCCACAACCCTCCTGTTCAACAATCCGGAAGGTTATCTATATGCACTTTACATCATGGATCTCTCAGGTAAAGTATGCCGTATTGATGATAACATACTTACATCAAGATATGTTCTTGAAAAAGGAAATCTGAGAAAGGGATTCTATTTTATTGAACTGAGAGGTAAGAAGATTTGGAGGGGAAAAATTGTTATAGAATAGACCTGACAGGTCTATTATATACCGCCCGAATGTGCCGTTCGGTACGGGCGGGCGGACTTTTCTGACATACATCATTTATTTTCAGGTCCGATTGAAAATCGGACCAACTTAAAAAGATTGAAATTCAGTTATAATATATCCCCGTAACACAACCGTATAGATTATCAGAAAGTAATAATATGCCGCCCTTCCTTAATATAATCCGTCAATTCCTCTCCGACATATAATACGGTCACACCTAATTCCTCAAGTTTTTCAGATACTCCGTACTGGTCGGAACATCCTTTACAAGCTTTAACTTTAACCCCGGCATCAATTATTTTCTTTATTTCATCCTGCAATTCTTTGTCCTCCGAAAGGATTTTAGCTGATGGTCCCCATACTATCAGTGTAACATCATCCCACCAACCATGCCTTTTACAATTTAAAGTATACATGAATACCATTTTAAAGGCCACTTCCCGGTCGCTGCTTGACCATATGACCACTAATTTTTCATTAGCCGGGGTTTTATACGTTTCCATTGATTGTGATCGATTCCCTGATTGTGCTTTCATATTATTGGCATTCAATAAAATGCCAAATGCTAAGATAACAAAAACAAGTGCTTTGTTTTTCATTTTAATTCTTCCTGATATTAATTGTTTTAACGTTAATGCAATATAAACTTAGTTATTTATTTTATAACTTAAATTTGATTGGAAGACTGGAAGATTGGAATGTTGGAATACTGGAAGACTGTATACAATAGGATATTTATATCCATGTGTTTCACACCTTGAAATGAAATTGGTCAGAAGAAGGAATAAAGTATTTATTAATTATTTGTAACTTGAATATAAATTAACGTGACATAGTAATATTTTGAAAACTAACAAATTAAAATAAATTCTCCTATTGAAACCCGGTTATAATAGTCTGCTATTTAAGAAGTTTTACCTTTAATGCGGTGGGTCCTTTCTGTCCTTTTCCTATTTCAAAGCTTACAATATTTCCTTCGTTTATTTCTTCAAGTAAATTTTTTACATGTACAAAAACACTTTCTTGTGTTTCTGAATCCTTTATAAATCCATATCCTTTCGATTCGTTAAAAAAAGATACTGTTCCTCTTCTTATAGTATCAGGTTCTCCCGCAGGATCTTTGGGCGGTATGCTTATCTCGATATCCTCTAATCTAACGTCTTCCTTTTTGTTTGGATCAGGAGGAGTGGAAGTTATCATTCCTTTTTCATCCACATAGGCAATCATGTCCTCCAGGCTGCCTTTTTTCCTGTTTTCTTTCCGTTCCAATCTCTTCTTTTCTTTTTCCTTTCTCTTTTTTTCTTTCTTACTTCTAACTTCCTTTTTATTATAAGTTTCCCTCGATCTACCCATAAACTGATATTTTATCTTACTAATTTATAGTACGTCATGCAATTTAAATCTGTATTTATAATTTCCGTTA
>CAZGOR010000219.1:0-6712 GCA_964527875.1 uncultured Bacteroides sp.
TTCAAGCAGAAGAGGAAGCCACATGCCTTCCTTCGCAAAAGAAAAGTGTATCGTCAGAAATACAATCAGGCAGTAAATAAGAAGTCTTTTAAAAGTTAACATATAACAAATGTTTAAGTTACAGGTGCAGGGTGCAGGGTGCAAGGTGCAAGGTGCAGGGTGCAAGGTGCAAGGTGCAGGGTGCAAGGTGCAGGGTGCACGGTGCAGGGTGCAGGGTGCAAGGTGCAGGGTGCAGGGTGCAGGGTGCAAGGTGCAAGGTGCAAGGTGGTGTGAGTTTTGAGTTTAAAGCATGTAATACTGCTAACATGTTCTGCCGATTGTCAATCGGCAGTTGAAACAATGCCGGATGAAATTGTCAAACCCGGTTGTTAACCGGGGTACATTGTTGCTTGCAGCACATTGCAACTTGCTACTATTTCATTATTCTCTTTAATTCTTTATAAAGTCTCTGAACCGGTAATCCCACAACATTGAAATATGAGCCCTCGATTTTTTCAATCCCGATATATCCAATCCATTCCTGGATACCATATGCTCCTGCTTTATCATAAGGATTGTATTCTTTGACATATTCACTGATCTCTTCATCAGAAAGATCAGTAAACCAGACCAACGTTGAACAATAAAAAGAATGTCTGCTATCGGATAAAGATATACATACACCGGTAATCACTTCATGCATTGATCCTGACAACTCATATAACATTTTCCGGGCTTCATTTTGGTTGCCCGGTTTATGAACTACTTTGCCTTTTAACCAGACAATTGTATCAGCTGTGATTAATATTGTTTTTTCAGGAATTACCGGCATTACCGATTCAGCTTTTCTTTCAGCAAGAAATACTGGAATTTCCTCTTTTAAAAGTCCGGACGGATAAATCTCATCCACTTCATGATCAGCGCAGATTTCAAAATCAATTTTAAGCTCCCTTAGCAGCTGTTGTCGTCGTGGTGACCGGGAAGCCAGGATTACCTTATAATCTTTCAGAATATTTTGGAGCATTTTATCCGGGATGAAAAGTTTTGATAATTATGATACATGCTATCCCTGAATAAAGTATACCTGCCAGCATAATCAGTTTCGTCAGGTTACTGGCCCTGTGATAATGTATCCTGTTTTCCGCTTTAATAATCCGGAAAATCAGGTATATAAAAGGAATTATTAAGAACAAAAGAAAGTATGACATCGTAATATAATCTATCTGCCCACCAGCCATCAAAAAAAGATATCTGAAATATACCACCACAAGTGATCCAATGTTAATCAGGATTAAAGCAATGACAACTATCTTTGTGGTATTTATACTCAAAATCACAGGAAGTGTATTTCTTCCAAAAGCCATATCACCTTCAAAATCTTCGATATCTTTAATTATTTCCCGTATGAGGGATACAAGAAAGGCAAAAAATGAAAATCCTCCCACCCATGCAAGGATATTATTGAAGTTCATATCATACTGGATCAGGATTTCCCTGTATTCTCTGTTCAAAAGCGGGATTTCGAAGATAACCACAACAAATGGAACAACTGCCGTTAAAATTGCGACAATCAGATTGCCTATCAGGAATTGTCTTTTATATGTTGTCGAATAAAACCATAAAACACCTGAAGCAAGAATATATGCAATTCCAAGGGCAAGAATACCCACTTTTACAGATAAATAGATACCGATACCAACGCCGAGAATATTCAGAATAATATGTATCAGCATGGTTATCCGGCGGCTGATTATCTTACCAACAACCACTGTTTCCGGCCTGTTCAACATATCCGCTTTAGTATCAAAATAATCATTGATAACATAACCGGCAGCGGTGATCAGGATAGAAGAAAGAACAAGAAGGGCGAAATGGAAACTATCCAGTTGAAGTTCAAATCCGTTAACATTCAGAATTGGTTTGACAATACAATACCGCATCAGGTATTGCGTTACAGCAATGATCAGAAGGTTTTTATAGCGGATGAGTTTAAAAAAATCTAACACAAAGTGTAAATATTAGAATTTTAAAGTCAAAAATCGCTCACATCAAACACACCCTTCACCCTAAACCCACATACACCAGCAACCAGGAACCATATCTTTTTACCAATGAAATGCATCATCCTCCATCCATTTTCCATGTAGGCGAAGAACCTGTTCAATCATATCCCTGACACAACCATCACCTCCCTTTTGATCGGATATATATTTGGAGATGGATTTTATTTCTTCAACAGCATCAGAAGGGCAGGCCGCAAAACCGGCCTCTTTCATTACAAGGTAATCAGGCAGATCGTCACCCATGTACAGGACGTTCTGGGGTTCCAGATGATATTTCATGAGGAAATCCTTTAAATCTGATCGCTTATCCTTCGATTTCAGATAAATATCATTTACTCCAAGGTGACTGAAACGTTTTTTTACCGGTTCGGAATTCCCACCTGTAATAATTCCTATATGATAGCCTTTGCGTATCGCATATTGAATAGCAAAACCATCCTTAATATTCATTGAGCGCATCAGTTCACCATCAGGATAACAATATATTATGGGACTTGACAACACCCCGTCAACATCAAAGATAAAAGCTTTAACAAGTCTGAGATCTTCTTTGAAATTACTCATTTTAATATGGAGTATAATAATGGGATGCCCGGCCTATTCCGGGGTTTCCATATGTGCAGAAATACTGTTGCTCACAAATGTATATATTTTTTGGATTTCAGGTAAATTCTTCAGCAAATGTAAATGTTCCTCAAGGATATTCTGATCTCCACGCACTGCCGGTCCGGTTTGGGCATTTTTCGGATCAGTCTCCAGTATTTTGCCGGCAGTTTCTAATATCAGTGGCTTCAACAGGTCAAAACTCAAACCCTTTATCAATAAAACTTTTTCCGCCAGATGATACATATGATTCGGGAAATTACAGGCAAAAACAGCCGCCAGATGCAGGAATTTTCTTTTTTCACTGTCCATAAAAATAATATTCTTTGATATATCCGAGACCAGGTTCTCTAAAATAAGTGCTGCATCAGGATTACTTGCTTCAATACAAAATGGCACATCACTCATATCCAGCCTGCGTGTTTTAGAAAAGGTTTGAACAGGGTACAACACACCATAATTCTTACTGTAATCCTGAAAAATATTCAATGGCAGTGTACCGGAAGTATGGACCAGCAATTGTTTTGTAAAATGGGTTTCGCATAAAACAGGCAGAAGGGCATCATCTTTCAGGCAAAATAAATAAAGATCTGCAGTATAATCCAACCGGTTAATATTTGTTGTAAAGGCAGTATCCAGCTTAGATGAAAGTCTCCTGGCTGATTTCAATGTCCGGCTGTATACCTGGACAATACGATATCCCTGATCCCGAAAAGCTTTGCCCATATGTATTGCCACATTACCGGCACCAACCAGGACAATATTGTGAAGTTTTTTTTTCAATAAGGAATATTTCAGAAGCAATAACGGTTCTCAGAAATGAGCAAATCGGCAATTCTTCTCCTGGTGTCCCGCACGTTTATACCTCCAACACCGGTGTAATGATCAAGACCTTTTAATAATAAATCAAGGATTTCGCCATCTGCAAAGGAATATATAGTATCCAGACCAAGTTTTCTGATACGGTTTGCAGCATCATATATAAAAACATCAAGAATATCCCGGTGCACTTTCAATGCTTCCTCCCCTTTGATGCTTTCGGCCTTCTGAATTCTGAGCATTGTGGATTCGCCAGCATACACGAGCATTATAATATCGGAAATATTATTCAGGATCTCCTGTTCATTAAAAAGTGTTCGTGAAAATTTGTCAGAAACGGCTTTGAGTAAAACAAGTGCCAGCTTTTTAAAATTCCTGGTATAAGCTTTCTTTGTTTCGAAATAATCATCGTTTGAACTGCTTCCATCCTTTAGTCCGGGGATTTCATCCATATATTTTTGGGCTTCATCCATTAAAGGAATTTCTTTTCTTGCCCCTCGTTTGAGAACTGTATCAACAACTATAAGCTTGTTAATTTCATTTGTTCCCTCAAATATTCTATTTATTCTCGAATCTCTGTATCCTCTTTCAACCGGCATTTCTGAATAGTATCCCATACCTCCATAAATCTGAACAGCCTCATCAATTACATAGTCGAGCATTTCTGAGCCAAATACTTTCATCACGGCACATTCGATGGCAAACCGGTTAAATGCTTCCATTGTATCCCGCCCTTTATCTTCACCTTGGCTAACATAATACTTTATTGCCTCATCAATATCCTTGCTGGCACGATAAACTGCCGATTCATTCACAAATGTTCTGATCACCTGCTCAGAGAGTTTATATTTTATTGCCCCGAACTCAGAAATCAGGCTATTGAATTGTTTTCTTTCATTGGCATACTGAACCGATTGATTGATGGTCAGCTTTGCTGCACCGATTACATTTGCACCGAGTTTAATCCTTCCCATGTGAAGAATATTCAGTGCAATACGGAATCCTTCTCCACGCTTTCCAAGCAGGTTTTCGACAGGAACCTTACAATCGTTAAAGAATATTTGCCTGGTTGATGATCCTTTTATACCCATTTTCTTTTCTTCGGGATTAAAAACAAGACCCGGAAATGTTTTCTCAACAATAAATGCACTCAATACACGATCATTATCAATCTTGGCAAAAACAGTAAAGACATCTGCAAAACCGGCATTCGTGATCCACATTTTCTGTCCATTCAGCAGCCAGTATTTACCATCATCAGACAATGCAGCTTTTGTTTTACCGGCATTTGCATCCGATCCCGCACCCGGTTCTGTCAGGCAATATGCACCTATCCATTCGCCTGTAGCCAGTTTGGGTACATATTTTTGTTTTTGTTCTTCATTGCCGTAATAAAGGATCGGAAGTGTTCCTATACCGGTGTGACATGAGTAGGCAACAGCATAGGAATATCCTGCTCCCAGGATCTCACATGCATACATGGCAGTCACAAATGATTGTTCAAATCCTCCATATTCTTCAGGAACAGAAATTGCCAGTAAACCAAGTTCGCCAGTTTTATCAAGCAGTTTTCTCATCAATCCCTCTTCCTTGGCATCGATCCTGTCAAGATTAGGTAGTACTTCTGCTTCAAGAAAATCCTGACAGGTTTGTCCGATCATCTTTTGTTCCTCATTGAACTCTTCCGGTATGAAGATCTGTTCTGGGTCAATTTCTTTAACAAGAAATTCTCCGCCTTTAATAGGAATATTCTGATCCATAATATTGAATTTTAACTGGTGTTATGTTAAATATTATCTGTTAAATTTATAAACCTATATCCATAACTACAAGTTCTGCTATATCATAATTTTTTACCGACTCTTCCATATTTTTATACTTAAGTCCATCGGTAAACATTGCCATACAATACGGACAAGCCGTTGCTATGATCTCTGCACCTGTTTTGATTGCCTCTTCAGTTCTTTCGATAAATATTTCTTTATCTCCTCGTTCAGCTTCCTTAAACATTTGTCCGCCTCCTGCCCCGCAACACAGTGCAAAACTCCTGTTTCTTTCCATTTCAACAATTTTTGGAGACAAGGCAGCAAGTATAAAGCGTGGTGATTCATATTCACCATTTGCTCTTCCAAGGTAACAAGGATCATGATAGGTTATCAATATATCCCTGAAAATTTCAGATTTAAGTTTCAGGGTACCTTTTTCAATTTTTTTTCTCATAAATTGTGTATGATGAATCACCTCAAAATTCCCTCCCAGATCAGGGTATTCATTTTTAAACGTATTAAAGGCATGGGGATCGCAGGTCAGGATTTTCTTTACTTCATAATTTTTGAGTATGTCGATGATCTTGAGTGCCTGCATCTGAAAGAGCATTTCATTACCTGCTCTGCGTGCCACATCACCGGTTGAGGTCTCTTCAGTGCCCAATACAGCATAACTGACGTGCATGTGATTTAATATTTTTACAAATGCTCTGCTAACATTTTTATAACGATCATCAATAGCCCCTGCACTACCAACCCAGAACAAATATTCAGGCTTTTCACCACGGGCAAAAAGTTCCGCCATGACAGGAACAGTCAATCCGCTTCCTTCTGCCCATTGTAATCTGTCCTCATGTGAGAACTGCCATGGTGCACCATTATTTTCGATATTCGAAAAAATAGTATTCAGCTCACCGGGTGCAGCCGACTCTTCCATTATCAGGTACCTTCGCATATCAACGATCAAGGAAGTATGGTTAATATTAACCGGGCATTCCTGTATACAGGCATTACAAAGTGTACATGCCCACAATTCCTCTTCAGAAATATAATCCCGGAGCAATGTCTTTTTATCAGAATATTCATTTCCATACCGAATTATCCTCGGACCCTTCTCTTTCATCCTTGCCCTCACGTCCATGATTATTTTTCTCGGGGAAAGTTTCTTACCCGTAATATTTGCCGGACAAACAGCTGTGCATCTGCCACATTCGGTACAGGAGAGTGAGTCAAAATAATTTTTCCATGTAACATCTTCAATATCAAGAACTCCAAAACGTCCGGGAACTTCTGTGCTTTCTGGCCCTACCTTGGCAGAATAAGCAGTTTCGGGATTCATCATAATCTTTACTTCCCTGGTTATACTTTCCATGACAGGCAGTTTGCCCAATGGTTCCAATCTGCTGAGAAATACGTTAGGAACCGACCTAAATACATGGAAATGTTTGGAATAGGGAAGATAATTGGCAAATATAAATATGA
>CAZGOR010000220.1:0-6707 GCA_964527875.1 uncultured Bacteroides sp.
GAAGAGGATTCATACAATTACAAGCTGGGTATCCTTGTCAGGTTCATCCAGAATCATATTAAACTTATCTATGAGCATCCCGAACTTGTATCATCCAACATATTCAAGCATTATAATGATAATAAAGGGGATGTCAAACAAAAAAATCTATATCTTATTGCAGATGAACTGGAAAAGTCTGTTAACTCGGCGGCCAGGATCAGTAAGGTCTATCCTCATAATTTCACACTGGTAACGCGGGAAGATATCAAAGATGCGATCACCAACAGGGATGACCAGGTTGTTTTTCTGCACAAGGTCGGACCGGAAGGAACCCGCCTGAATGCCAGGTGTTATAAAATACTGATCGGTGCCGGTGATGCTAATTTTCACTACTTCGACTACCATATGATCAATGATAAAAGACCGGATGGTTTTCTGGAAAAAGATTTTAAAAAGATCGCGAAATAAGGGGGGTAAAGATTAAATGCAGAAACCATCTCTTCCAAAAGGCACCAGGGATTTTTCTCCCGAAGCGATGATCAGGCGGAAGTATATTTTTGAGACGATCGAGGATGTCTTCCGGTTGTTTGGTTATCTTCCTCTTGAGACTCCTGCCATGGAAACCCTGCCGTCGCTGTTAGGTAAATATGGTGAGGAGGGAGATAAACTGCTATTCAAGGTGCTCAACTCCGGGAATTTCTTAAAAAATGTTCCTGACGAAGAAATAAATCCGGGAAATACCGGTAAACTGTCGCTTCTTATTTGTGAAAAAGGCCTGAGATATGACCTTACGGTACCATTTGCCCGTTATGTGGTCCAGCACAGGAACGAAATCACTTTCCCTTTTAAGAGATACCAGATACAGCCTGTCTGGAGGGCCGATAAACCCCAGAAAGGAAGATACAGGGAGTTTTATCAGTGTGATGTTGATATTATCGGCAGCAACTCTTTTTTGAATGAAGCTGAACTCATAGAGATCATCGATGAGGTTTGTGACAGGCTTGGTATCAGGGTGGTGATAAAGATCAACAACCGGAAAATACTTGCCGGTATCGTTGAAATGGTGGGATTATCCGGTATGTTCGGTGTAATAACGGCAACCCTTGATAAACTTGAAAAGATTGGTATCAATGGTGTGATCGATGAACTGCTCCGGAGAGGCATCAGCCCTGATGCCGTTGAAAAGCTGAAGCCTGTCCTGAATATTGAAGGGGATCATCAATCGAAAATGAATACCCTGAAACAACTTCTTGAAGATTCCCCAACCGGGGAACAGGGTTTACAGGAAATTGAATCATTGTTCAGAATCCTGGAAAATATTACACTGCAATCTGAAATTTTATGGGAGATTCCACTGGCACGGGGACTCGATTATTATACCGGCACCATCATTGAAGTGATTGCATTGGATGACAGGATCGGAAGCATTTGTGGAGGGGGTCGGTATGACGATCTTGCGGGTATTTTCGGCATGGCAGATATATCAGGAGTGGGTGTTTCATTCGGGGCAGAGAGGATTTATGATGTAATGCTAAAACTTGATTTGTTTCCTGAAAGTGCCGTGGCCGGAACAAAATTACTTTTTGTTAATCTGGGTGAAAGGGAAGAAAACCACATTTTACCATTGGTGTCAAAGGTTCGTAAAGCAGGTATCAGGGCAGAGATCTATCCTGATCATGCAAAGCTGATAAAACAGATGTCATTTGCCGATTCAAAAGATATTCCTTTTGTTGCACTGGTAGGAGAAGAAGAAATCTCGAAGGGTATCATCACCATCAGGAATATGCAAACAGGAGAACAAAAGGAGGTGGATATGGAGGGGTTGATAGGGGAATTAACATGAGAATCCAATGGATAAAATTCATCAAATCTCGCCGGCAGTCATTGATTTCGACCAGATCAGGAGTATTGTGGAGGAAGGGAAAAAACTTGAGATCTCAGCTGAATCTACTGATCTGATCCGGAAATGCAGGGCATATCTTGACCACAAGATCAGTGAGGAGAACAAGCCATTTTATGGTATCAATACTGGTTTTGGTTCTTTATATGACCAGTCGATAAGTTATGAAGATCTTGGTATTCTGCAGAAAAACCTTGTGATGTCTCATGCATGCGGCCAGGGAGAGGAAGTTCCTCCGGCAATCGTCCGGTTTATGTTATTTCTAAAAATACAATCGTTGGCTTACGGCAACTCTGGTGTACAGCTGGAGACGGTACAACGTCTGGCAGATTTTTTCAATCATGATATTCTGCCTGTGGTTTATCAGTTTGGCTCTCTTGGTGCATCAGGCGACCTGGCACCCCTTGCACATCTGAGTCTTCCCCTGATTGGAGAAGGTGAAGTGTATTACAGGGAGAAGAAAATGAGCTCGGCGGAGATGCTGGCTAAAATGGGATGGAAACCCATTGAGCTTCAGTCGAAAGAAGGACTTGCGTTATTGAATGGAACACAGTTCATGAGCGCTTATGGTGTTTACTGTTGTCTTCGTGTTTTCAAACTTTCGAAGCTGGCTGATATTATCGCAGCTATATCCCTGGATGCATTTGACGGTAAACTGGAGCCGTTTCATGAACTTGTACAAAACATACGTCCTTATAAAGGCCAGATTGAAACTGCAAGGAGAATAAGACATTTGCTGGATGGTTCAGAACTCATGAGCAAACAGAAAGAACATGTACAGGATCCGTATTCATTCAGGTGTATACCCCAGGTACACGGTGCATCCAAAGATTCCATATACTATGTCGCATATGTATTTAAGAATGAGATAAATTCTGTAACCGATAATCCTACCATATTTCCTGATGAAGACCTGATCATTTCAGCGGGCAACTTTCATGGCCAGCCCCTGGCGCTGGCTCTTGATAATTTATGTATTGCCATGTCGGAGCTGGGAAGTATATCAGAACGCAGAACCTATCAGCTTGTTGGTGGTTACCGGGGATTACCCCCTTACCTTGTGGCCAAACCCGGACTCAATTCAGGATTTATGATCCCCCAGTATACAGCTGCATCTCTGGTAAGTTATAATAAGCAGCTTTGCACACCTGCCTCGGTCGATTCAATCGAGTCATGCCAGGGGCAGGAAGATCATGTGAGTATGGGTGCCAACGCAGCTGTAAAGGCATACCAGGTACTATTGAATCTTGAAACGATCCTGGCAATTGAATTATTTAATGCTGCCCAGGCCATTGAATTCAGAAAGCCGGCCAGAACATCCGGATATCTCGAATCATTCCTCGGGAAATACCGGAACCATGTGAAATTCATTGATAATGATCGGATTATGTATCCAGACATGAGCAGGTCGGTTAACTTTCTGAGAGAGGTAGATCTTGAGCTGCCGGAGGATTTTTTTCGCGGGGAGTATTGAGGGGCAGTAGGGAGTAGGGAGTAAGAAGTACAAAACGGAATTTACATTCCGAATAAAAGAATACTAACAGGTGTGTGAATTCGTAAATTCGTAAGTTTGTGAATTTGTGTGTTTGTGTGTATGGGTATATGGTGTGAAGTTCTGCCGATTGCCAATCGGCAGTTTTAACACAACGGGTGAAATAGAAAAGTCCGGTTTCCAACCCTGCCTGCCGGCAGGCAGGCGGACACATTCCAACAGCGGGGATGATGCTAGAAAAGTCCGCCCGCCTGTAACGAACAGCACATCCCTGCCCGTCCGTTTGACCATCTGACCGGATTAGGCGAGCAGGAACATAACATTCGGTGCAAGCGGGCAGGAACAAATAGACCCCGGTTGACAACCGGGTTTGCTAACTTATATCGTCATTATTTAAACGGTTTTACTCCATCCCTCCATCCCTCCATCTCTCCATCCCTTCGTCCTTCCATCCCTCCATCCCTCCATCTCTCCATCCCTTCGTCCTTCCATCCCTCCATCTCTCCATCTCTCCATCCCTTCGTCCTTCCATCCCTCCATCCCTCCATCCCTCTTTTGCTCCCTACTCCTTACTCTCTGCCCTATGCACCATGCACCATGCACCATGCACCATGCACCATGCACCATGCACCATGCACCATGCCACATCATTTACTCAGCATGCTTACGGTTATACCTTTTGTCGATAAAGTAGAAAACAAGTCCTATCAGGGAAGTACCGATACCTGCAAGTGATTCAACAGGTCGGTAGATCAGGCCATAGATCAATATCCAGACATTGATCAATATAAAAATTATAGGTAAAACAGGGTATAGTTTAATTTTGTATACCCCTGCTGGTAATCCTCTGTGTCTGTTCAGCATCATCCCGATTACAGCAAGAAGGGTAAAGAGATTGAGTGTAAAACCTGTGATCGTAATAACCTGATCAAAAGTGGAAGTAAGGACATATACGAGGGAGATGATTCCCTGGATAACGATTGCCCTGACCGGTATTTCTTTACCTGATATTTTGGAGAACCATTTCAGGATAGAATAGTCTTCACCCATTACATGTGTTACCCTGGGGCCGGTGATAATCATAGAACTTACAGTTGATAGGAGAAGGAGGCTGAATATCAAGCCCATGATGGTGCTGGTCTTTTCTCCGAATAACTGGTTTCCAAATAAATAGCCAATCTCTATTTTCCCGGTCATTGCCTCTATGGGAATAACTTTCAGGAATACGTAGGTAGTCAGGATATACAGAATTGTCACGATCAGTGTTCCCGTGATCAGGCTTCGCGGGATATTCTCCCCGGGATTTTTTATTTCTCCGGCGATATATGCAGCTGCATTCCATCCGGAATAGGAATAGCTGACAAAGAAAAGTGAGATTGCGAATGCCGGGCTGACGATTTCGAGAAGTGATTCCCTGTTTACCGAGAAGCTCAGCTCCTGACTCTGTTCAGACAGTAGTCCGAGTGTTATCAGTCCAAGAAGTGCAATAATTTTCAGGGTGGTAAAGATATCCTGGAACCAGGCACCTGCCTTTTTATCTGATGAATGAAGTGCTGTTATCAGGATGATCACAATGACAGCAATGGTTTTATTCATGCTTAATCCGAGAAATGTGGCATCAATATTCAGTGCAGCCGTAAAATATGACCCGAGTGCGATAGCAGCTGCGGCAGTTGGTGCGGCAAATCCAATGATAAAGGAGATCCATCCTGCAGTGAATCCGAGAAAGGGGTGGTAGATCCTGGAAAGAAAATGATATTCACCTCCCGACCGGGGCATGGATGTTCCCAGTTCAGCGTAGGCCAATGCTCCGGTTAATGCGGAGATCCCGCCGATCAGCCAGAGCAGCAGCAGTGCAAATCCTGATTTCAGAGAGATTACCTGGAAGCCCAGGCTTGTGAAGATCCCTGTGCCAATCATATTGGCAACAACAATGGCAATAGCCGTATTAATGCCAAACTTGTTTTTCAATCTTGTTTGTTTATTTCCGGGATGGGTTGATCCGGATGAATCATTGGTACGAAACGCACAGGTATGATGTTTCTTCGCTGATAACCTCTTCTTGTTTTTGTGATCACCATAAGGCTCTGGTATAGTTTTCCTACAGGTACAACCATTCTTCCTTCCGGTTTAAGCTGGCTGACCAGTTCCTCCGGGATATTTTCAGGCGCTGCTGTAACGATGATCGCATCAAAGGGGGCATGCTCCGGCCAGCCTTTGTATCCATCGCCCCATTTAACAGTTACATTCGTATAACCCAATTTGTCCAGCCTCTTGGCTGATAATTCAGCCAGTTCGCGTACAACTTCAATAGAAAAACATGTATCAGTTACCTGTGAAAGGATAGCAGCCTGGTAACCGGATCCCGTGCCGATCTCAAGGACTTTCTCTTTACCGGTGAGTTCCAGCAATTCGGTCATCAGGGCAACAATATAAGGTTGGGAGATGGTTTGTCCGTAACCTATGGGTAACGGTCGGTCGCTGTAAGCATAATCCACCACATCGTCAGGTACGAAGAGATGTCTGGGAGTGTTTTCCATTGCTTCAAGGACACGTTCGTCTGTAACACCCCTTGCCTCAATCTGGGTTGAGACCATTTGCTCTGCTGCCTGTTTCCACCATTCTTCCTGGGTTTGCGGGAGGGAAGATGTTCTTTGTTGTTTAGAACTGCATGAAAAGATGATGATAACCGCAATGCATAAAAATGACAATAAGTGTCTGAAATAGAAAAGATTTTTTTTTATGATCCTGTTCAGGTATAACATATGAGACGTTTCAGGTATCCTGAACAAATTTAACTGGAATTTATGAACTGATCAAATGCTGAAGGTGGGAAAAATCATTAATAATCAGCCGGGCCCCTTCCTCTGCCCCGCTGTTCCTTGATTTTTTCAATCAGATGATGTCTGAACTGAATTTCGGCGATGTGAAGTTTCATGACCTTCACAGGCGAAAGGATCTCCCTGAGTTTGTTGTTATATTCTATCATTAGTTCATTTTCAGCTTTATAGAAGCCGATATAGTCATCCAATATCTTTGATATCTCGGTTTCCGATAATGTTTCAGAATTTTTTCTGAAGTGCTCGGTTAATTTTATCCTCTCCTCATGGATTTTGTTTCTTTTGTTTTCAAAATCATGATATACAGGCCAAAAAGTTTCTGCTTCATCAGGAGTGAGGTTTATCTGATCAGTAATATATGCGACTTTTATAGATTTGTATTTCTCAAATCGATCTTCCTGGGCATATGCTCCTGCAATGATGATGATAAGAAAAAAGGCAGTAAGCATAAAAATAAACGATATATATTTCCTTTTCATGATAATATTATTTA
>CAZGOR010000221.1:0-6680 GCA_964527875.1 uncultured Bacteroides sp.
GAAACATTGTCAACTGTTCGCCCCACCGCTATAAACGAGTCATAGGAGAGCCTTCGGTTTTTACCCCCGATGTGGCCATCGGGGGTTGACTTGTGGGTTTGACGATGAGGCATAGGTTAAGTCTGTGTTTTTTACCCCCGATTTGGCAATCGGGGGTTGACTTACTATCTTTGCATAAGTAACTATCTGGAATGCAAATATTCCTTTCACTGGCGGCTTTACTAGTATTCATTTTTTTCTTTTCCTTCTTTGTAACCTCGCTTTTGGAGAATGAAAAACGTGCAGCGTTTATTTCTTTGCTGGCAGGAATGATTATGCCGGTTCCTTTTTTAATTCCTTTTTTTTCGAATTTAGTATATCCGGGATGGCTCAATATAGCGTTAACCGGGTTGATACTATTACCATTTTTGGTGATTTTAATCCCTGTTAAATATGTTACCGATTGTACCCAACCAGTATCTCCCAGGCGTTTTGACGAGAGAGACACAATGCTTTCCCGAAGGACACTGAACCCCGGGACAATACGTTTCAAAGAATATTATCAAAGAAATCCTGATAAAAAGGAATCTGACGATAAATTCAGGGGAAAGCCGGGTCTGCTGAAGGCCGGTTCAAAATATTATGATCCGATATTATTTGCTGCTGCTGAATCATTATTTGAAAAAGTAGAAATGATGCATCCACGGGTTGATGGGGATGTTACTGCAAAGAAAACAAAGGTTGATCCGGTGAAAATGTCAGAAAAGCTAAGAACTATGCTTCTGGGTTGGGGCGCTCACTCCATAGGTATTACGGAATTGAAAGATTATCATATTTATAGCTTTGGTGGGAGAGGAAACCGGTATGGACAACCTTTTAAAAGAGATCATAAGTATGCTATTGCGCTGACTATTGAGATGAATCACAGTATGATGAAATCTGCTCCCGCTGCTCCGACAGTACTGGAATCAGCCAATCAATACCTGAACTCAGGAACGATGGCTATTCAACTGGCTGAGTTTATCCGCAGTCTTGGCTATCCGGCACGTGCTCATATCGATGCCAATTATAAAGTGATTTGCCCGCTTGTTGCAAGGGATGCAGGATTGGGAGAGATAGGCCGGATGGGATTATTGATGACGCCAGCTCTGGGACCCAGGGTCAGGATTGCTGTTGTTACAACAGATATACCAGTTATACCCAATAAATATATACCGGATCCCACAGTCAATGATTTCTGCAGGCATTGCAGGAAGTGTGCTGATGCATGTCCTGTTCAGGCTATACCATATGGACATGAGAGGGTAATTGATGGCGTCAGACACTGGCAGATCAGCGCTGACTCATGCTATATTTTCTGGTGCATTGCCGGAACTGATTGTGGAAGGTGCGTTATTGTCTGTCCTTACTCACATCCTGGTTATTGGATCCACCGGATTGTTCGTTTTGGGATAAAGAATTCTTTAATATTCAGGCGAATAGCCATCGTCTTAGAGAATCTCTTTTATGGGGGAAAGTGAAACTTACATTCGGTAATTAAATTCGAAATATACTCGAAACATCGAAAATCGAAACCTGACTTTGTGTAATATTTCGGATTTTGTCTTTGTTTCGGCTTTCTTAATTGCGATATCAGATCTTTCCAAATTTTGATTTTATTTCGATTTCCGGTATTTCGATTTTTGATCCTTTCAAATTTCGATTTTATTTCGGTTTTCGATATTTCGACTTTCGACTTTTCACTTACTCTGCCTTGAAATTATATAATGGCTTTACATTTTCTATTACTGTAACAGTCTCATCAATATATTGGAGGATTTCCCCTTTTGGTTTATATGCCTGGGGGGCTTCATCTTTTGTCTTTTCGGATACAGTTGTTGTCCAGATGTTTTTCATACTTTTACGAAAGTCTGCCAGGTTTAATTGCTTTTTGGCCTGAGTCCTGGAAAGCCTTCGACCGGCACCATGGGGAGCAGAAAAATTCCATTCTTCATTACCTTTGCCTATTGCGATCAGGCTTCCATCTTTCATGTTTAATGGAATGATGACCTGTTCACCCAAGTGTGCAGATATGGCTCCTTTGCGGATGATGTTGTCTTCAAAGTTGATATAATTGTGGACGGATTCAAATTGCTCTAATTTTTCTTTAATAGAAAAATGACTCAGTATCCGGCGTGTCATTTCCCTGCGGTTCAATCTTGCATACCATTGTGCAAGCTTCATATGCTGTATATAAAGATCTCTGTCTTTACCCTCGAGATAAGCAAAATGTTTGGCAATTTTTATTCCTTTCTTACTGCAGATTGTGATCGCTTTTTTTTGATGCCAGGTTGCGACCTGTAAACCAAAATTCCTTGAACCGCTGTGGATTAACAGCCATTTATTCTTCTTTGAATCTTCTGCAATTTCAATGAAGTGGTTTCCTCCGCCAAGACTGCCAACGCCTTTGAGTTGTTCATTGAAGTTAGTATCAAGCATATCGCATGCCTTTTGTAATTTCCTGACAAAATCCTTGTCAAAATCATCAGAGTTGGCTGATTTGTTTCGCTTAAAACCATGTGGAATATTTTTCCTGATAAATTTGTCAAGCTTATCATAATCCGGATTGAATTTGCCAAGGTTGGTGCAAAAAATACCACAGCCGATATCTAAACCAATAAGATTTGGAATAATTTTATCGGTAAGGTTGGCCGTATATCCTATCACACACCCCTTGCCGGCATGAACATCTGTCATGATCCTGATCTTTGCATCACTGAAAATCTCCTGATCACAGAACTCAACTATCTGGGAATAAGATACCTGGTCGACATTGTCATTAAATACTATGGCCGTGTTATGTTTTCCTTTAATTTCCATTTCTTCTACAAAGATCGGAAAAATTCGTGAGTCGTGAGTCGGAAGAAGAAGTGAGTCGTGAGTCGAAAAAATAATTAAGTCGTAAATCTGAAAAAAGTTATGAACAATTAACCGATATTTTAGATTTCTGACATTAATAAGTAGAAACCATTAAGAATTTCAATCATGAATCACAAAAATCTTGATGCTTGGAGAAATTCTATTTCTCATGTTAAGAAAATCTATGAATTCGTTAAAAAATGCCGGAATCTGAAAAATTTGGACTTACAAACCAAATGAAAAGAGCAGCTGTTTCAATCCCCTCAAATATTGCAGAGGGAGCTGCAAGAGATTCTGATCAGGAATTTATCCATCTTCTCTATTACTCGCTGGGATCGGCAGCAGAATTGGAAATAGAACTGATTATAAGCCAGGAATTAGGATTTCTGGAAATTCCAGGTGATGTAGATGAGCATTTGCAGAAGACAAAACAGATCATTCTTGGTTTAATAAGGTATATTAAATCGAAAAAGAGCAGATAAGTTATATAACGACTCAAAACCCAAAACTCTTATCCCTCGACTCACGACTCACGACTCACGACTCAATCATATGCCGGGCAGAGTTTCTTTGGTCTTCGATAATGATATGCAGGCGGTTTGCCTTCATAAGTCATATCCCTGCAACCAAATATGAGGTTTATTCCTACCCTGAAATTCATTGTTCTTGCATTGTATGGGAACAGGATACCGGTATTTACCTCCCGCACAAAACGCATTGGTATATGATCTGATACGAAAAAAAGCTGGGCTCCGGGTCCGCCAAGACTGAAACCCAGTCCAAGCTGGTAAAGCTTGTTATTCATAATTGAATAACTGACCGTTCCGGAGAAAAACTTAAACGGAGTAAAATTGGCAGAGAGGGTCAGGGCAAAGTGTGGCCTCCGGTCAAATATTTCTGTCCGGAAAAGTGCCCCAAAAGCTATTTTCTGATTCAACCGGTATAATCCTCCCAGATAGATCTTTGGTGTCAGAAAAGAGAAAAAAGGGTCATTATTGTTAACAAACTGCCAGGAGTCCTGAATAGAATCAAGTAGTGACTGGAACAGCTCAGTTTCATCCGTTCCGGTTGAATATTGCATCAGATCAAATCCCTGAAATGTAAAACTTCCTTCCGATTCAAACCGGTTTATATTCGATTTCCAGTGGATAAAACCAAGATCAATCAAACTTGCTGAAAGGGTTATATCATCTGAATAATCATAAAGTATGCCGGCATCCAGGGCAAGCCCCCTGTTTTTGTTAAAGATATAATCCTGAACAGGATCAGATAATACATTGTCAAAATCAACTGTCTGAACAATACCCAGGTTATCATAAGATATATCGACCGGGAAGGAAGAATATATCTTGTATTTTGAAGAAACATCCAGTACGATTGGATCAGCCTGGGTGTCGATATCCAGTGCAGATCTACGGGTAATGAGGCTTGCCGATCCCATCAGGTATTTTGCCGTGAACCCGATACTATATCCTTCCCCGATCTTTTTCGAGACTCCTGCCGCAATCTGGATATAGTTTAGAGCATGCACTCCCAAACCGTCAAGGTTGATATCCCGGGGTACCTCTTCAGATGAATCCCAGTTCCCATCTTTCAGGGTAACAAGATCACCGGGGAGGCCTATACGGCTTTCTCCATGATTCGAGATATTAAAATGAAAAAAATAATCCTTGATCCTGAAACCGGCCCCCAGGATGTTCACGCTGTAGTCGTTCCGGATATAATTCCGGTTTTTCATTTTTCTGTCAAGATTATCGATATCGATCATGATTGAATCACCCTGTGAACCGGTCCCGTGACGGAATGCATCATGATACCCGAATCCACTGTTTCCATACGAGTAACGCACAGACGAAATCACCGGAAGTTCAATATATGTATGGCATATATGAAAGAGGGCAGGATTTGTATGAATGGTCTGTGGGATCAAATGCATAAAATGAAGCGTGTTGTCCTGTGAAGAGACCTTAACCGGGCAGACAAGCAATATGAAACCTATTACTATTATATTGTGGATACTGTAAATTTTCATTTTAGTTTCCGGTGGAGTTTAATTCAACGTCCCCCACAACACCAATATACCCATCGATGAAATAATGTGTGTAAAATTTGACAATTTCAGGAGGGGTGAGATCATAATTGGTTGTGTTGATCCTTCCGTTCAGAAAAATATATCGGGCTTCGGAAATATTATCAATTTTTGTACGGCTGAATTCTACTTCGATGGGATCATTTTGGTAAGGGTCGATTTTTCCATCGCCATCAGTGTCCATACCTGCCTCAATCAGATGTCTATCATTGAAAACGGAATCTATTACGGTATAATTTTCATCTGTAAAATATATCTGCATATAGACATTAACAGGAAAACAGTTGGTGAAATTCATCCTGAAGGCCAGCTTCTTAATCTCTTCCGGCGGATTTTGAAAGAAATCCTCAAAATCAAACTTCAGGGTATCCATCATAAGCATGAAATTAGCATAACCATACAGCGGGAGGATGAGTTTGGCTTTTACACCATAATGGCTTTGATCGGTAATGAAATTTTTGTTTTCTGTATTTCCTGAAGGATTTGTCTCGGCGTTGGCACCAAAGGTGATGCTACTGGGAGAACTTTCAAATACATTAAAAAGGTTTGTATTACCTGGATTCAAAATAAGGCTGTCATAAGCTGTCTGTCCCGCTTCATAAAGCGATGGATAACGAATGATCCGTGTATATGTCTCGGATGGTACACTATCACCGGTAATGTCAATCTGATACCCCTGCCTTGAAGTCGCATAGAAATCGGTCATGGTTACCCTTATGGGCAGGCCAAAGGAATTTTCAAAATATAATTTTAACTCGGGTTCTTCAAAATGAAAAGTGCCATCAATAATAGGATCATAAAAACTTATGGGGACCCTCTGTGGATCGATCTGTATATTCGTGATACCCAGATAACCGTAAATGACAGAATAGTCAATATCATTGATTCCCAATGTATAATTCAGAATGGATGATCCCGGATTTACAATTCCTTCCGAACCAATGAGTGTATTCGTAAAGATTATTGGAATGGTGTTTACATCTGGCGGATCATTTGATAGATTAATTGTGTAGTTATATAGTTTAAAAGATTGTTCGAAGTCACTGCTCAGAGGAAAATGTGTTTTCCAATATTTATTATCCCTTGTTATTGCCGGGCTATGGATATACAGTCTCCCATCAAGATGATAATTAGAAGAGAGACTAAAAAAAATGGTCAGGGAATCCAGCTTAATACTGTCAATTTCAGTGTAATCGGGACCATCTGATCCCATTAAATCGAAGTATAATGTATCGGATTGCTTAAGAGTGTCTGTTGCATACAGATCTATTTGAAAGGGGCTGTTGTTATCAATCGATCCTGAGATTGGCGAAACCGATAACTGCATTAATTCTGAAGCATTGTAAGAGAGGATCTCCTCTTCATAAACCATACTGATGAAACCATTATCATCTATCATTATTTCTTCCGGAAGGAAGGCTTCATTCATTAAATCCCCGAGTTCATAATGGGCAAAGCCAAGTGGTGCAGCCACACCGGGATTAATGATAATTTCCGTGTCCAGTTTTTCCGGATCAAAATCTTCTTTGACGCACGAGAAAAAAGTACTCAGAGTTATTAATAATAAAAGAAGTCTATATGAAATTAAATTGATTTTCATTCACGATAAAAAAGATTAATGAAAAAAATGTTGTGCGATTGAATCGATGATATGAATGATCATGAATTTGTAAAGTCGTCCTGCGTTGCCCGGAACGACTTTACAATAAAAATA
>CAZGOR010000222.1:0-6598 GCA_964527875.1 uncultured Bacteroides sp.
TGAAAATCTTTTACCACACCCAGAACCGGAAATTTATACAGGTCAACATTCACAATAGTTCCGACCGGATTTTTCAATCCCAGTTCTTTTACAGCTGTTTCATTCAGTAAGAATCCGGCTGTATCTGTAATTGTGTTCAGATCTTCTCCCTTGATGATCTCAATGCCAAAAGCAGATACGTATTGATCTTTAACCCTGTGTTCATTGATCAGGATACTGTTGATGATCGTATCCCCTTCAACCCATATATTCTGCACGCTTGTTGCCACACCCGGTATACCTTCTGAAGCAGTTGCATCGGAGATGTAATTACTTTTTAATAAATCAGACCGGACAGGTTCAAAATCCTTTGTCATTCTTTTGAAAGGTTCATAAAAAATTACGAGCTCATCGATATCAAAATCCGTATTTTTCTTGCTCATATACCTGACCTGAAAAAATAACACACTGAAAACAGACAGCAGGAAGATCATCATAGTGAACTGGATAATCACCAGTCCTATTTTCAACCAGCTGATTTCCCGGTGGAACCTGATGACTGAAAGCACCTGTATGGGAGAAAAACCTGACAGGTAAAAATAATGAACAGCACCTGTCAGTACACCTGTTATGCCGGCAATAAAAAGGAATATAAACAAGAAACTGAGAAGATCTAAAACAGATATCATTAATTTAACGCCTACAATATTTGAAAAGGGGCCGGAAAAAAGCTCTGTAAGAGCAAGAGCAAGAAAGCAGGAGAGGATCGCTATCAGAAGTGACTCAGCAATAAGCTGTTTTAAAATATCCTGTTTTGTGGCACCGGTTACCAACCGCATCCCAATCTCCCTGATCCGGTTTTCTGTCTTTGAAGTGATCAGATTAATGAAATTTGATATCGTTATAAGCAGTATAAAGACAGCCAGAAAGGAAAGGATAACCACAGTAGTATGATCACCTGTTTGATGCAGGGCGGTATCATACTGATCCGACCGCAGATGAATATCCTTCAGGGATTGAAGATCTGTTTTAACGTAAATGCCTGCAGAAGCATAATGCCCATTGACAATTTTCCCTATCATATTCACAAGCCTTTCTTTGCTTTCCCCTGAAATTAATTGTTTGCTTATTCTGAGATATGTCGGATAATCCATTGGCATATCTTTAATAATATCTTTCCCTGGATAAGCATCAAATGGGAGAAGAAGGTCAAACTGAAGATGAGAATTTATTGGGATATCTCTTAATACAGCTGTGACAATGTAATTTTTCCCGTGAATTTCAAATAATTTTCCTAAAGGGTTATCCTGACCGAAATATGCTTTTGCCATGTGTTCTGTTAAGACAACCGTATTGCTTTTTGATAAAGGGGTCTCAGAAGTACCATAAATAAATGGGAATGAGAAAATTTCAAAAAAGGTTGAATCAACATAATAAAACTTTACATGTTGTATTTCCCTGAACCCAAAACGATTATTAATTTCCGTGTTATAGATTCTGCAGGCTTTTATTTCAGGATACATTTCCCGGTTTATAGCAGGAGATATATATCCCAGCGTTGATGGAATAGTTAATGTTTGCCCGTCAGATGTTGTAACACTCTGGACAATCCGGAAGATCTCCTTGTGATCGTCATGAAAACGGTCAAAACTGAACTCAAGGTGTATAAAAAGAAAAAGGATAATAGAAGTACTCATTCCGACAGCCAGACCCAGGATATTTATCGAAGCGATAAACCTGTTGTGGATAAGATTCCTGAATGCAACCTTAATGTAGTTTTTCAACATACAGCAGAAATCAATACAAAACGAGTTATTAAATTGTTTAAACTAACTCTTCAAATAAAAAATCAAAAGGTTGCCGGATGTTTCTCTTTTTATTGTTACAATAATCGTACCTTTTGTAAAAATAACAATTTACCTAAAATCCGCAGGTTTGCAGTTCAAATTCGGCATAATATTTGTAATTTTGTTATTATTGCAAGGGTAAAATTTAAGCAAAAATATGTTTTATAACATATTTCTGAAGATTTATATATAAAATATTTTTTAACTTTGTATTAGAATTTAAAAATTCTTTGTACCCTGAGGTGGGAAATCCTTAGGCTTAAACCCTCAATTAAAGAGGGTTTTTTCATTTATATGAATTACTAATGAGTAAAAAAGTTATTGCCTATTTTGATGGTTTTAATTATTATGAAGGCCTTAAAAATTGGGGATGGAGAAAATATTATTGGCAGGATTTTGTAAAATTTGTTGAACTTTTTCTAAAGTCTTATCAAGAATTAGAGCAGGTTAGATATTTTTCTGCAATACAGAAAGATGCAGAAAAAGCCAAAAGACAAGACAAATTATTTCAGGCAAACAAAACAAATCCAAGATTTAATTTAATATTAGGAGAATTTAAACCTCGTCTTAGGTGGAGAAATGTAGATTGCAATGGACGAAAAGTGGGTAAACAAATTAAATTTTGGGAAGAAAAAAAATCAGACGTTGCTTTAGCTTCATACATTATTAGAGATATTGTTTTAGACAAATGTGATACGATATTTTTATTTTCTGCCGATAGTGATATAACCCCTGCTCTTGATGTTGTTCAAGAAATTACTCACTCAAAAAAAACAATAAAAATTCTTATATTTTTCCCACCTGGAAATTATTCATCTGATTTAAGAAGTAGGGCTAATAAATTTTTCAGGTTGGAAAGACATGAATATAAGTTTAAGAGTTCACAATTCTCTAATGAAGTTGAGCTGGATAGTAGTTTTGTTGTTGAAAAACCCGAGAAATGGAATTAATGGTTTAAAGTTTTACACTCCGACTATATCTACATTAATGTTTGATAATTCTTAGTTGTATATAATCTTAAAATATTCTGATCTATCCACTCTGATCCTACCGTTACAAAATGAAAAATAAAATTTTTTAACCGGAATTTTTTTTAACAAAGTCCACTTTTTTACTGAATGATTTTGTTATCTACCGAACGTGTGGTGCGATTGAAAGAATTAATTGATTGAATCATAGATTTTTCATTGTTTATTTGACAAGAAATCAAATTATTAATAATTTTAACTTGTTGTGTAACTGATTGAAAGAAATAACTCAAGTTGTGAGTTGCAGGTTGCAAGTTATTAAATATCAGTATATTGTAATTAAACGTGTTGATTATAAATAACGGTGAAAATTAATAATAATTTGATTAATACTTTGATTTATAGTATATTAACATGTAACCTGTAACTTGTAACTTGCAACTTAGGTTAATTATTTCCTTATTATTAATTCATAAAAATCAAAGCCTTATGAAAAAAATCTCTTACTTGTTGTTTATAGCTTTTGTGATGGTAGCCTTCACATCGTGCAAAACAAAAACAGCCAAAGATAAAACTGAAGGTGAAGAAATTACCTTTAATACATTAACAGCAGAAGAAAAAGAACAGGGTTGGAAACTCCTGTTCGATGGTGAAACGCTTAACGGATGGCATTCATACCTTGAAGATACCATTACAGGATGGACTGTTGAAGATGATATACTTAAAGCACTCGGTATGGGTGGTGATATTGGTGGGGACATTGTTTCCGATGAGCAGTTTGAGAACTTCGAGCTTTCGCTTGAATGGAAAATTGCCCCTGAGGGTAACAGCGGTATCCTCTATCTGGTAGTAGAGGATACAGCATATGATGCGGTTTATGAAACCGGACCTGAATACCAGCTGCTGGACGATGAAGGATTCCCGGAACCGCTGGAGGAATGGCAGTTAACCGGAGCCAATTACGGTATGCATGTAGCTCAGAACAAAGAGCTTAAACCGGTGGGCGAATGGAACACATCCAGGATCATGGTCAATAACGGACATGTTGAACACTGGCTGAACGATAATAAAGTTGTGGAATATGAAATGTGGACTGATGAATGGGAGGAGCTGGTTCAGTCAGGTAAGTGGGCAGATTATCCCGATTATGGTTCAGCAAAAAAGGGTCATCTTGCCCTTCAGGACCATGGCAGTTTCGTATGGTTCAGAAATATTAAGATCCGTGAGTTATAAGTCGTGAATCGTGGGTGTGAGTCGTGAGCCGTGAGTCGTGAGTTATGAGAAGTGAGACATGAAATATATTGTTTCTATTGTTCCTAATGTAACTATTGTCACTAAAATTTCATTATCTGTATTTATTAAATTTTAACAATTTAACAATTTAGCCATTTTCTATTGTGCTTCAATTGATAATTCAATTGTCATTCAATTTCAAATTTTATACATTTATTTTTATTCTCAGGCATTTGAGGTATTTCAGGCATTCCTTCTGATATACTTCTGCAAAGCATCAATATATTCATTGAATTTAATTGACCCCAGCTTTGTAATTCTGCATATTGTTTGCGGATAATTACCTTTGAACTTTTTTTTCACTTCGATATAACCCACCTCTTTAAGCTTATTGATCTGAACACTCAGGTTCCCCGATGTTGCCTGCGTTTGTTCCTTCAGGTAATTGAAATCTGCCGATTCAACAGTTGCCAGTACAGAAATAATCGCAAGCCGGAGCTGTGAATGTAATATCGGATCAAGATCCTTAAACATGATTGCCGTTTTTAGATATTTTTAACAGATATCCAGGGATCAGGTAACCAATAACGATCGAACATGCAAATACAATTAACTGGTATAAATCCGGTACAAAAACAGATACAATTGAAGCTAAAGCAAATATCACTCCTCCAAACATCAGGGGATTAAACCTGACCATTATTCCTGAAATAAAGGTTGTTAGCCCCATAACTGCCAGAATGAAAGGTGTCGGATAAACGTCCAGAATATAACTGATCAAAACCATAAGTGCGAAAATCACACCTGCTGCTGCCCATATAGATGTAAGATAACGGTCAATTTGACTGCGTACCAGATCTTTCCTTATATTCCGGGCTTTATAAATCCATTGAATGATGAATCCAATTACGATAGGAATAATCCAGCTTGCAAGGGCTTTCCAGTACAATCCCTGATATATCTGTCGTTCCAGGAAATAGCATAACACAAAATAACACAGAATACTTGCAAAAAGCAGTACCCATCCCCAGAGCAGGTAATAAAAACTGCCCTCCCGAAGGTTATTGCGTGAATGCAGAATGGCTCTCTGTATGATCTGAAGACTCTCCTCAGGTGTCATCGTTTTTTCATTTGTTTCCATATTTTTATAATTATAAACATGACACAAATATAAATATGTTTATAATATAAACCAAATAATTTTACATTTTTTTCATAATGTCCCGGCTTGAAAGCTCCTCATTCCGGGTATAAGTTAACTCTGAACAACACAGCAATTTTGAATGTCCCGACTAAAAGTCGGGCTCTACATAATTCTGATTATGAGAATGTTGGCCAACTGAAAGTCGGCCAGCCATAATATATCCGGATTTAATTTGTATGAAAAATTAATCCTGAATACAGGTTCTGATCAAATGTTTAATATTACCTTTATATAATTCAATCACGGAGAAAATGTCAGTTAAAAACAATTCAATTTTAATAATTCTTTTTCTATTCTTTTGCCATTTACTCCCTGCCCAGGATGTGGAATATGCCCGCCGGACCATACGTAATCTCGCATCTCCCCGTATGTATGGACGAGGTTATATTAAGAAAGGTGAGCACAAAGCTGCAAAGTATATCAGCAAAGAGTTTAAATCTATTGGATTGATGAATTATACAAAGAAATACTTTCAGCCGTTTTACATTTCCGTCAATACTTTTCCAGGAACTGTGCGACTTCATCTTAATAACCATTTATTGATTCCCGGTAAAGATTATCTCGTCGGTCCGGAATCACCTTCTGCCAAAGGCAAATTCGATTCATACCCGGTCAGGTACAGTGATCTTTCATACGGTGAAAACTGGCTTAAGATCATTGGAGAATCATCCGGTAAATTTGTCGTGATCGATAAAACTTTACCTGATGTTGAGATTCTTAAAAAAGAAGATAAAGAGCAGATCAGCAAAATCCTGAGATTCATGAAAATGCATCCTGAATACCCGGCAGCAGGTACCATACTGTTTACCAATGATAAACTTACCTGGAGCGGATCAACAAAAGAAGGAAGCAAACCTTTTTTGATTCTGAACACCGATTTAGCTCCTTCTGATGTTGAATCAGTTGAAATAAAAATTGAGAATACATTTTATCCCTCTTACCGTACAAATAATCTAATCGGATATCTCCCGGGCAAGGTATATCCCGATTCGTTTATTGTTTTTTCAGCTCATTATGATCATCTGGGCTGCATGGGGACGGAAACCTGTTTCCCCGGCGCAAATGATAATGCCAGCGGAGTGGCCATGCTCCTGAACCTGGCACAATATTATTCCATGAAAGATCATAACCCGGATTATTCTATTGCGTTCCTTGCATTAGGAGCAGAGGAACTGGGCCTGCTGGGTGCTGAATTTTATACTGAAAATCCGGTTTTTCCTCTTGACCAGATATCATTCCTGATCAATATTGATCTTGCCGGGAATGGTGAAGAAGGCATCACAGTTGTTAACGGATCAGTATATACCGGTAAGTTTGAATTGCTGAAAAAAATTAACGATATAAACCAATTTATGCCCCGGGTCAAA
>CAZGOR010000223.1:0-6596 GCA_964527875.1 uncultured Bacteroides sp.
CAGTTAGCAGAACTTGAAAATGAATACAAGCATCAAAAGAAAATAAGGAATGATCTGATGGATAAATTCGACAAGTTAAAAGACTCCGGTTCATCTGACTGGGAAGATAATAAAGCTGAATTTGAAATGGCTCTGAGTTATGCAGAAGGTGATAAGGATAGCTTTGTTCAGTTGGCTGAATCGATCCTGAATGATATCAATGAAAAAATCAGTGAAGGTGAAGAAAAAATGAAAGAAGCAGCGGATAAGTCACAGAAGAAATTATCAGATTTGATCGAAGATCTAAAGAAAAGAAGGAATGAACTGCAAGAAAAATTGAATGAAGTAAGGGAAGATAGTGGAGAAAAATGGAAAGATATCAAGCACTGGTTTTTTGAAAAGTCAAAAACAGCAAAAGAATATTTCCAATCACTTATATTATAAGATGATTAAGAAAATCAACTTAAAAAACCTTAAGGACAAAATCGAAAAAAAACAGGTAAATCTGATCGATGTGCTCGATAAGGATTCCTATGAAAAAGTCCATATTAAGGGTGCGATCAACATACCCTTTTTAAAAATGGATGAAGATGCTGTTAAAAAACAAATCGATCCGGAAAAAGAAATCGTTGTATACAGCATTGATTATGATTGTCCGGTAAGTAAGATCGCAGCCGACAAATTAAAAAAATTTGGATGCAAGAATGTGTTTTATTATCCCGGCGGGAAACAAGAATGGCTGGAGGCAGGTCTTCCCGTAGTTAAATCCGGACATTGACTGATTTACTGTTTTTTCTGAATAGTCCCGGAAATAAAAACTCCCGGTATGATTCCGGGATGTTTTTGTGAATGGATCCGGAAATATTCTATCAATAATGAACCTTTTCCATGATCTATAATCAATCTGATCATACAAGGTACTAACGTTAATCAATCTATATATCGAACTGTTTTATTTTATTATACAGAGTCTTACGATTGATATTCAGGATCCTGGCTGCTTTTGATTTATTATTATTTGAATTGGTAAGAGCATGGATAATAACCTGCTTTTCTGCTTCAAGAGCAGCTTCTTTAAGCTCTAAGACCGGTGTGCCTTTTGCAGCATTTTGATATTGCTCCTCAGCCTGGTGATTTCTGATCTCTCCCGGAATCTGCTTAACTGTAATTATTTCAGAATCAGCTAATAATACAGCTCTGTGGATAACATTTTTAAGTTCCCGGATATTCCCGTACCAGGGATACCTGATTAATAGTTCTTTCACATTCTTATCGTATCCTTTTACATTCTTTTTAAAACGCTTTCCTGCACGTTTGATGAATTCATCAGCAAATAACAGGATATCACCGTTTCTTTCCCTTAGCGGGGGAATTTTGATCTTAAATTCATTGATCCTGTGATATAAGTCCTCCCTGATGTTATTCTTTTGCACTTCTTCAAAGAGATCTTCATTAGAAGCAACGATGATACGGATATCTATATGAATATTTTTTGTATCCCCGATCCTGGTTATTTTTCTTTCCTGAATAGCACGCAATAACTTAACCTGGTTCTCATAACTGAGATTGCTGATCTCATCCAGAAATAGTGTTCCGCCATTTGCCTGTTCAAACACACCTTTTTTATCATAGGAAGCATCCGTGAACGATCCTTTTAAATGACCGAATAGTTCACTGTTTGCCAATCCTTTGGGAAGGGCACCACAATCTACTGCGATAAAAGGTTTGTCTCTTCTTTTGCTGTTATAATGAATGGCCCTGGCAATATATTCTTTACCCGACCCCGTTTCCCCTTCAATTAAAACAGTCATTTCTATCGGTGATACAATTCTCACATGCTCCAGTACTTTTTTAATGGGTTCACTTTCACCGGCAATAAAGTCTGCCATAAACTGAAGAGATCCTTTGGTCCTGGATTTACGACGGAGAACTTCTTTAATTGAACCCAGTATCTCGTCAGGATATATCGGTTTGGTAACATAATCAAAGGCCCCTGCCTTGATCATTCTGACAGCCATTTTAACATTATCATAGGTTGTTATGATAATGACAGGAACCAACGGATCAATTTCCTTTATCTGGCTTAATATATCAACTCCTTCCGCATCAGGAAGTCTGTATTCAGAAATGATCAAATCATATTTTTTACTCTTTATATTATATTCTGTAAAGCTTTCTTTCCATTATTCGCAGTATCCGGCTTATACTTATTTTCAATAAGATATTTTTCGAGAAGCTTACAAACATAACTATCATTTTCTATGACCAGTATCTCTTTCATTCACAAAAATATAGATAAAATAACTCTGGGAGAGAAGGATATATATCCTATTTTAAATGCAAAGTTATGAATAATATACAAAATAACCTTAACCTTCTTTAAGAAAAGAATTTAAGACATTGAATATGAATTAATTATAAACTGGCGTTGTGTCCCAGCTGGAAACAAGTCATCCCCACGATCCTCTGCCTCGGGTGGAGAAGAGGAGACCTGCCTGCTGCACCTTCCTTTGGCCGCCAAAGGCTTGCCGGAAGCCTTCGCCAAACGGTTTGAACTCCGGCGAATGGCGCTGCGCGAAGCTTGCGCCTCTGATAAAGCTTGTGTCTGCGCCGGCCGCCTGTTGCAATAACGTTAGTGGAGGCACAGTCGACTACGACGCAGGAGCACAGAGGCACGCTAACAGCGAAGCAAGGCAAGCAGGCTTCACTCCTTCGGAATAACTTGTTTGCCAAAGACACTTGCAGCGTTAGGAAGCACTATTGAAGTAACTACTGAAGCACTATTGAAGCACTATTGAAGCACTATTGAAGCACTATTGAAGTAACTACTGAAGCACTACTGAATTATTTACTTGGTATTAAAATAAAGGATTTTTGCATCGATCTTATGAGCTTTCAAGAGGTCCCTGACCATTTTCAGGTTTTCCTCAGGAGTTACGATATAAAAATAACCCTTTGATTTCTTCAGATGCTTTGAGAACGAGAGCCATTTGTCGATCTCATAATCATCATCAAGCTCTATTTCATATAATTCAGTATGATCCGTCATCTCGGCTTTTAAATCGGGCACATAACCCTTTTTCTTATCCTTTATTGTTATTTTCTCCGGATCTTCGTAACCCTGAACGATATTGGTTCTAATTTCCTTGGGTTTCTTTTCATCTTTGATTTTGTCAATAATTGCTTGTGCAACAATCTTTTTACTAACTTCTGCTTTTTTTTCCATAACTTCTGTTTTTAGTAATTAAACAATTGAATTATTTAGTGTTTTTATCATTTTCTGGTTTTACACATTTCTTTAAGTAGATCTCTTACATCATGGTATGATTCGCAATAATATTTTGCTCTCGAGTGCTTAAGCCCAACATTGATGGTAAATGCATATTGAGGTAATCCATTAAAAAGATACTCATCTGTCCAGTCATCACCAATAGCCAGAATAAAATCATATTTATTGTCACTGATTTTCTTTTGAGCTGCTGTTCCTTTATTCACTTCCTGATTCTTGATTTCAACAACTTTATTACCTTCAACAACCTGAAGGTCCAGATTGATAATCCTTTCCGTTAATTCGTCCTTTAATTCATATGCTCTTTGAAGACCATAATCGGGATCTGTATTTTCATAATGCCATGCCAGTGAAAAACTTTTTTCCTCGATGAAACTGCCCGGAGTACGATCGACATAGAGTTCCAGTACCGGGCGGATCATTTTTTTCCATGCTGAATGCAGTTGATCGTTAAGTTTAATCCAGGAACTGTTTTTCTCCTTTTTTCCCCACATACCATGTTCTGCAAAGAGGGTATAATCTTTATCACCGAACCATTTATCAAGCGTTTTCCTGTCTCTGCTGCTGATTAAAACAACCTCATTTCTATTATCCTCTTTGAGCTTATCCAGGATATTATAAAGATCTTTATCCGGGGGAGTATATTCTGACTTATCCCGGGTGCCGATAAGTGTTCCGTTATAGTCAAGAAAAAGAATATTCTTTCCGGATTTCCTGTATTCATCTTGAAGTTTTTGTACTGTTTCACCGGTTATTTTTTTCGTAAAGAATTTCTTTTGATAGGTCCTGATACTTTTCATTCCATTCAGAAATTCATTTGACCATCTTTCCACATTATATCTTTTTAAGCGTTCCTGGATTTTCCTGTTCCTCTCAATTTGTTCCTTTACATTCATACTCAGCGCTGTTTCAATTGCATCCGCTATGGCTTCGATATTATTTGGATTGATCAGGATGGCTTCATTTATTTCTTTGGCTGCACCAGCCATTTCACTTAATACCAGCACACCTTTTCCTGTTGTTTTTGTAGCAATAAATTCTTTTGCGACCAGGTTCATCCCATCCCGAACGGGAGTTATCAGTCCAACATCAGAAAAATAATAAAGTATGATCAGGCTTTCAAATGGCAAAGACCGATAAAAATACCAAACTGGTGTCCATATAACATTACCCCATTTTCCATTAATATGACCAACCAGTTCATCTACTTCTTTTTTCATAATCTGATATTGTTCCACCTTGCTTCGTGATGGAACTGCCAGTAATATCAATGTAACTTTATCATGATATTCCGGGTATTTCTCAAGAAATCTCCCGAAAGCATACAGGCGGTTAGAAATTCCTTTAGTATAATCAAGACGGTCAATTGAAAGAATTAATTTTCTTTTTGGAGCAGTTTTAAAAAAACCCTCAATATCTTTTTGCAGTTTTGATTTCTGTTCTTTTTTAATTGAACCTATTTTAAGGGCTGCCTGGTAAAACCTGTCATAATCAATCCCCATCGGAAAGTTATCGACTTTAATGATCCTATCTCCCAGGTTGATCCTGTTCAGAACGTAATCATGTCCCAGCAGTCTTCTGACACAACTGCTGAAGTGTCGCTCATAATCATAGGTATGAAAACCTATTAAATCGGCTCCCAGCATTCCTTCCAGGATCTTTTCACGCCATGGAAGTAACCTGAAAAGTTCATAGGATGGAAAGGGAATATGATTAAAAAAACCGATTGTCGCATTGGGGAAACGATCTCTTATAAGTTTCGGTAGTAATAACAGGTGATAATCGTGTATCCAGATATAATCGTCTTCCCTGATCATTGAAAGAACTTTTTCTGCAAACAGTTCATTCACGCGTTGATAGGCCAGCCAATACTCCTGGTGATAATCGGTATATTGAGGAAAGTAATGGAACAGAGGCCAAATGGTTTTATTGCTGAATCCATAATAAAAAAGTTCAAAATCTCTCTTATTAATATACAGTGGCTCACATCTCTCCTGTTTCAATTGTTCATGTATATTTTTTTCATCTTCAGGACTAAGCTCTTGCTTATCAATACCAGGCCAACCGATCCATATACTATCCAATGTTTTATAAAATGTTTTCATCCCCGTTGCCAGTCCGCCAACAGATGGCTTGATCGTGATTCCCCCATTTCCCTTTTTAACTGAAACGGGTAAACGATTGGATATTATTAATATTCTATCCATATTCTCCAGGTATTAATTTAACCTACGTTTGTCATATTAAGTATTATCTTATTTACTTAAGCCTGATCCCGATTTATCGGGATTGGAACACTGGAATATTGAAATACTGGAATACTGTATTCATCAATTGTTGCATTGTTGTATTGATGCATTATTCTATTCTTCCGTAATTCATAAAATTACCAACACTCACACACCAATCTCCACACACACTAATATACCAATTTACCAATATACCAATTCACCTATTCTTCCAATATTCCATTTTTCCATCATTCCATTATTCCATTCTTCCATTATTCCAACATATTCGGATCGTTCATAAATCATTTTTATTTACCAATTTAATATTTATTCTCATACTAATCCCGGGATTAAGTTAAGAAATAATGACCTGTAATAATGACAATGGTTTCCAAAGACAACAATACCCAGTAATATATGTTTGGAATAGACTTACTGGTTTTTATTTCCGGTTGTGTTTTAACTTCAACGATTTTACTGTCTTTTAATTTCCTCAATTTTGCATTTTCCTTTTTGGTCTCTTTGATCGTTGAAGATGCCACCAGTAAAGCAAGCAGGATCCCAACGAATGTAATAAAAACAATTGGATGCCCCGCATCACCCGGCATAATAGGTTTAACCCATAAGGTTATGGACCAGGTTGTCAAAAAAAGAACCAGAAAGAAAAACACCGGATTCCCCCATGGACCTTTATTTTTTAACAGGACCGTAAATGTTATTGTAAGAAATACTGATAATAATAAAATATATAATATCAGGTAAATATTCATGATTCCGGAATATTCCTGTCATTGATATTAGTGTATATAAACCGGGAAAATTGTGCCAAAGATCGAGCAGGTTCAGTAATGTACTAAAAAAAAGACAATTATATTCACTATCTGTAAAATGACAGGGAATTATTTCCACACGTTGGTGGAAATATATCTACATTTCCCTAATAAAAATAAGAATGTAGATCACATGAATTTGATAATTTATTCCCCGAGGAGCCTTCTTTCTCCTTTAATTCCCTGGATTTCCTTAATATCCCGGCTGACTTCCATACAGCCCAGGTATTTGCCCCACAGCTTTGCTTTATCACCCGACATACATGC
>CAZGOR010000224.1:0-6594 GCA_964527875.1 uncultured Bacteroides sp.
AGGTGAACCGGGAACCTTTAAAGACAGGGTCATCCTCACAGAACTGCCAAAACTGGTATTTGAAGGTATGGCTATGGCAGGTTACGCTATCGGTGCTGAAGAAGGGATTATATACATCCGTTACGAATACAAATATCTTCAAAGATATCTGGAAAAAGTCCTTGAAGAATTGAGAGCTGATAATATCATAGGTAAGGATGCCGGGGGCAGGAAGGGATTCAATTTCAACATACGCATCCAGTACGGTGCCGGAGCTTATGTCTGCGGTGAAGAATCGGGATTACTTGAATCTGCCGAGGGGAAAAGAGGAGAACCAAGAGATCGTCCTCCTTTCCCGGTCGATAAAGGATACCTTCAACAGCCAACCGTCATCAATAATGTTGAAACACTGTGTGCTGTTGTGAAGATCATCAAACATGGCAGTGAATGGTTTACATCATTTGGCACTAACGAATCAAGCGGAACAAAACTTTTAAGCGTAGCCGGCGACTGCAGGTATCCCGGAGTATATGAGACCGAATGGGGATTCAGTATTTATGATATCATTCAAATGGTGGGAGCAACAAATGTTCAGGCTATCCAGGTGGGAGGCCCGTCAGGAACACTGATAGGCCCAAATGAATTCAGGAGAGAACTTGGGTATGAGGACCTGCCTACCGGCGGCTCAATCATCATTTTCAATAAATCGAGAAATCTCTTAAAAGATGTGGTGCTAAACTTTATGGATTTTTTCATTAAAGAATCCTGTGGATCATGTTCAATATGCCGCAACTTACCCCTGATATTAAAGAATAAAGTCGTTAAGATTCTTGAGGGAAATGGTGTAATGCAGGATATAGAAGATCTGAATGAATGGAGCAAGCTTTGTAAATTCAACCGGTGTGGACTGGGCCAGACAGCTGCCAATCCAATCATCACAAGCCTTCAGAATTTCAGATACCTTTATGAAGAGATCGTGAGAAAAGACATAGAATATGAAACCGGATTCAGCCTTGCCGAAGCAGTAAGGGAATCATGTGAAGCATCGGACCGAAAACCACTTTTATAATCGGGGAAATCAGAAAATATTATTATAATGAAAAAACAGATCAAATTTACAATCGACGGTAAAGAATATAAATCCGAAGAAGGTAAATCTATTCTGGATGCCGCAAAAGAAAATGGTGTATATATTCCTACTCTTTGCAATTATCCAGGACTTAAACCAAAAGGTTCCTGCAGGATTTGCACGGTCAAAGTAAACGGCAAGCTAATGACCGCCTGCACTTCTCCTGTTCATGAAGGAATGGTGATTGAGAACAATACAGAAGAATTAAATGATGCCCGGAAATCCATTATTGAACTGTTATTTGTCTCCGGAAATCATTTCTGTCCGGCCTGTGAGAAAAGTGGTAATTGTGAATTACAAGCCCTCGCCTACCGGTTCCGGATGATGGTCCCGCGATACCCGTTTAGTTTCCCCATTAAGGAAGTGGATGCTTCCCATCCGTTAATCATCAAAGAACAGAACAGGTGTATTCTTTGTAAACGTTGCATGAGAGGTATCAAAACTGAGGATGGGAGAAGCATATTTGCCTATAAATACAGGAGCAATAAATCAGAAGTTGTTGTTGATCCCGAGCTTGCTGCACAGTTAACACCTGAAAAAGCCAGGGAAGCCATGGATTTATGTCCGGTTGGCTCTATCATTGTAAAAGAAATCGGTTTTGTAACACCAATGGGAAAGCGTAAATATGATAAAGTCCCTATTGGACATGACATTGAAAATAAATAATAAAAAATTATCATGAATAAACCAATCATTGCAACAACATCACTGGCCGGATGCTTTGGCTGTCATATGTCATTCCTTGATATTGATGAAAGAATACTGGATCTGATCGAGCTGGTTGAGTTTAACAAATCTCCCATCGATGATATCAAAAAATTCACAAAACAGTGTGATATCGGACTGATCGAGGGAGGATGTTCCAACAGTGAGAATGTACATATACTGAAAGAATTCAGGGAACACTGTAAAATACTCGTTTCAGTTGGTGAATGCGCCATCATGGGCGGACTCCCGGCACTCAGAAACGGTATTCCTATCCGTGAATGCCTGCGGGAAGCTTTTCTTACAAGTCCGTCCGTTACAGCCAATACGGATTATATCATCCCGAATGATGATGAGCTCCCGATGATGCTTGACAAGGTTTATCCCTGTCATGAAATCGTTAAAATAGATTATTTCCTGCCGGGCTGCCCCCCCAGGGCAGACCTGATCTGGGAAACACTGTTAGCGTTGATAAAGGGCAGTGAGCTAAGTTTGCCATATGAGGTTATTAAATTTGATTAATTATAAAATACTATGGGACAGAAAATATCAATTGATCCGGTTACAAGGGTTGAAGGACACGGAAAGGTGACTATTCATCTCGACGATGAAGGCAATATTTCCCAGACCCGTCTTCACATTGTTGAATTCAGGGGTTTTGAACGGTTTGTCCAGGGAAGGCCTTACTGGGAAATGCCGGTGCTGGTGCAGCGTCTGTGCGGTATCTGCCCGGTCTCCCATCACCTTGCAGCTGCCAAAGCACTTGATATGATCGTCGGAGCAGGTACAGGTGACGGCCTGACTCCCACTGCTGAAAAAATGAGACGACTGATGCACTATGGACAGATATTTCAATCGCACTCATTGCACTTCTTCCACCTGGCATCTCCGGATATGGTTTTTGGTATCGAAGGTGATCCGCTTAAACGGAATATCATCGGAATAGCTATGCAAAACAAAGACCTGGCCGTGCAGGGAGTTATGATGCGTAAATACGGACAGGAGATCATTGAAGCAACTGCCGGTAAAAAAATACACGGTACAGGAGCTATTCCGGGAGGTATCAACAAACACCTTACCATTGAAGAAAGAGACCGGTTACTCAATGGTCCCGATCCCCTTAATGCTGATAAAATGATCGAATGGTCACAAGCCGCTGTGAACTTCTTTAAGGATTACCATAAAAAAAATAAGGACCTGGTTGACAACTTTTCTGTTTTCCCCTCTAACCATCTCAGTCTGGTAAGAAAGGACGGGGCAATGGATCTTTACCATGGTGTGCTCAGGGCTGTTGATACGGAAGGTAAAAAGATACTGCATGATGTTGATGGCCAGGATTATCTGAATTATATCGATGAAGAAGTCAGGTCATGGAGTTACATGAAATTCCCATACCTCAAGGAATATGGGAAAAAAGAGGGTTGGTATACTGTAGGACCCCTGGCCCGTTTGAATACGGCTGACTTTATTCCCACACCACTCGCACAGAAAGAATGTGAAGAATTCAAAGCCTATACAAAAGGGAAACCTAATTGCATATCGCTGCATATGCACTGGGCCCGCCTGATTGAAATATTGCATGCTGCCGAGATGATGAAGGACCTGCTCAGTGATCCCGATATTGTGAAAGGCCAGCTGGTTGTAAAAGGGACCAAGCAGAGCAAGGGAATCGGCCTGCTGGAAGCTCCCAGGGGAACATTGTTCCATCACTATGAGATCAATGGCAAAGACCAGGTCATTATGGCAAACCTGATTGTTGCCACTACCAATAACAACCAGCCAATGAATGAAGCGGTCAATTACATCGCCAAAAAGTATCTTACCGGTAAAAAAGAGATCACAGAATCAATGCTTAATGCGGTTGAAGTGGGAATCCGTGCCTATGATCCCTGCCTGAGCTGTGCCACACATGCCTTCGGACAAATGCCCCTGGAAATATCCATTTTTGATTCAGGGAACAACCTCATTGATCAAAAAAGAAAATAAGGTTTGGGTGACCTGAAACGAATACTGATCTATGCATACGGTAATCCTGGCAGACAGGATGATGGCCTGGGAAACAGGTTTGTAGAAGAGATGGAAAAATGGATCGGTGAAAATAATATCCGGAACATTGATCTTGAAAGCAATTATCAGCTCAATATTGAGGACGCTTTAAATATCTCTGAAAAGGACCTTGTTATATTCGTGGATGCCTCAACAGAGCAGATCGAAGACATCCATTTCTCTCCTGTCGAACCGTCCGAAAGCAGGACAGAGTTCACCACGCATGCTGCATCACCTGCATTTATCCTTGCTCTCTGCATTAAACTTTACAATAAACACCCCGAAACATATTTGCTGCAAATCAGGGGATACGAATGGGAATTTAAAGAAGAATTATCTGAAAAGGCAAAGAAGAATCTGGAGAAGGCGCTGGAGTTTATGAAGGAGATGGTGAAGTCAACCTGATCTGGGAACATTATGAAGGTTTTGCATTCCTCAGTTACAACATTTATCGCGGAACACATCCCGATAGTCTGGCGTTTTTAACATCGGTACCAAGCAATGTATCTCTTTGTACCGATCAGAATCCCCCGGAAGGAGATATTTACTACCAGATCGGGGTCATACACCCTGAAGGATGCAATCCATCCAAAAAAGCAATTGACTACAGCATATCAAGATCCAATATTATACATGTGGAAACAACAGAAATTGGTTTTTCCCCGGAGATATCAAATTTCAGAATATTTCCCAATCCGGCTGATGAAACATTGATCATTTTTAATGACCATACAAAGCCGGTTATAACCCGTTTATATAATAGTTCCGGAGTGCAAATCCGTGAACTTTACCTGGAACCTGGTCAAAATATTCTTAATATATCGCAGTTACCGGAAGGGGTATATTTCCTGAATTTTATTGATAATAATAAATCTCACAGAACCGGTTTTGTCAAATTGAAATAAAACCGAAATCAATAACTCTACCCCTGGCAAAATGATCCGGTTAAAAACTATATGCCTGGCTCTACAGGTTGTTACTCCGGGAATGAACGTCCCTCCGGGTACCCGGGGCTCTATAAACGTACAAGTAAATGAAAAAACAGCCGGCTAAAAGTAGGCCTGACATTACTGACAACTATGCAAAACTCGCTTCCAGCTGCTGGCTAAGCTTTGCTGTGCAGAATTATTAACCTGCAGGGTTACATGGAGATGTTTCAATATATGGATACGCCTTATATATCCCCATCCCACGGATTTTTCACGGCGCAACTGCGTAAGTCCCTGCATAAATATGGACGCCAAGATTGTCTTTAACTTCGTTCTGTTCAACAATTAAAGTTTTATGAGAAACAGCAGAAGCCCTGAAAAAACCAAGACCTTCATTGGATATATTTCCTTTAGGAGTTGCAGGAGAAGGACTATATGCTCCACCATCATTAGTAAATTGTTCAATTAAAGCTTTATAGAAATTATATGCATTCTTTGTTAAAGATGAAAATTCTACTTTGATCACAGGATTTACCATAGTATATATATAATAATCTAATCCACTTGATGAAGCCCCATCATCAATATATAACCAGATTCTTTCACCGGATTTTAAAAATTTATCACTCATAATCGAGAAATCCCAACATAAATATGGTTTAAAATTATAATCATTGTTTCCGGTTATAAGCTGAAACAAGTAGTAATTTTCTTCATTGGGAGGATCAATAAAAAAGATTTTTGGTACGATGAATTCAGATTTATCCTTTTCAGAAGTCTTTATCTCATAGCCTAAAGAATCTATTTCAGGAACTTCAGGCATAAATGCCTCTGAAAAATATTCTTCATTATCATCTGTTGTTATTTGTAAATAGTATGTCCGGCCGGCAATCCCCTGAATTTTTGTTGTTTGGTAAAATCCTTTATTGATATTAATAATGGTTTCACATGTTTTAAGGGTTGAATCAACAATTTCATGATTTTCATTAAATATATAATGATAACAATCAGTATACACAGGTGAAGGAATTAATGTATCAATATTTCCAATATTATCGGATATTACTATTAATGCATTTTTAACTGGTTCTGCGTTATCTGACAAAAAATCTGATGTATCGACATAAACCAAATCAGTTTTGCTTTTAGTAAGCCTTACGTAATACGGGCCTTTTTTATTTGTAATTAACCCTTCAACAACTAATTTAGGTTGTTTCTTATGAATATTTAAATCAATTTCTTCCGTGCAACCTAAAACACAGATTATCAATATGAGGAATTTTTGTATATTTCTCATCGTTTAAAACTTAAAACTGTATGTAAAATATGGTATAATGCCAAATAAATACATTTTGTATGCTTTGCTTTGATTTAAATTATATGTGTCTTGTCTTATAAAAAGACTGAATATATTTTTCCTGTTATATATATTATTTATTCCTATAACCCATTCTGAGTCCCATTCTTTATCATTTTTATTTTTATGTGTGATTGAAATATCCAATCTGTGGTAGGAAGGTAATTGATACCCATTTTTCTCAGAGTAATAATTAAAAGAAGAACCATAATATGTAAATGTTCCTTCCGGAATTGTAATAAAACCGCCAGATGTATATTTAAAAGTCGAAGAGAAAATCCAATAATTGTTTAATGAGAGACTAAAATTAACAGATAGATTATGTCTCTTGTCATATTGGGCAGGATAAGGTTCATTATTATTTATGCCATTTATTTGCCATAATGTTTTTGACAGCGTATAGCTTAACCAGCCAAATAGTTTGCCGGTATTTTTTTGCAACAATATTT
>CAZGOR010000225.1:0-6590 GCA_964527875.1 uncultured Bacteroides sp.
GCGATAATGAACTCATTGAATATAAGGCTGATAAAATGCCGATCGGGATCTATAAAGAAAAAACCGGCTCCTTTACAAACCACGAAATAGACATCCGTGAAGGAGATACTTTCTATATGTTTTCCGATGGATATGTCGACCAGTTCGGAGGTCCCAAAGCAAAAAAATTCATGGCCAGAAAATTCAAGGACCTCTTACTTTCCATCTTCCATAAACCTATGAAAGAACAGAAAGATATCCTTGACAATACACTCGAAGACTGGCAAGGTGAAATCGACCAGATTGATGATATCCTTGTGATGGGATTCAAGGTCTGAAATCAGAATCATTATTTCCGGATTGCCGGAATCACAATATATTGATGAAATTCAGTATTTATAATACCTATTCCCTTTGATTAATAACCGTTTCAAAATCTTGCCTAAATAAATATATCAATTTTTTATTTCTACATGCAACTTTCCGGATAAAATGATAGTCAAAAAAAATATATGGAATATTGGATAATTGGAATAATGGAATAATGTTTCATAAAAGACTTGTTCATAATTAACCGGATCAGTATATTCAATTCATTGTTACAGTATTCCACTATTCCATCATTCCAGGAATTTACATTTGCATTTCTATAATTAATTTCTTAAAATTGGCTTTAACGAATTGATCAATTATGATGATAAATACTCTGCCGAAACAGCAACCAAAAGCTTTCAGATCCCGTATCAGGTTACATTATCACTCAGAATTAACCATAATACTAACATAATCTTTATATCCTATGAAAAAGCTATACAATTCTTTATTAACTATCCTCTTGTTAGTCTTTTTTTCTGTTGGAGCCAGAGGACAATGGGCCGACTTTTCATTTGAACTGACTTACGATTGTGAACCGGTAAGTGTTTTTTTCTATAATCTCAGTGACACAAATGGTATAACCGGCAATGCTCACTATACATGGCATGTCGACGGTATACCTTATGACACCTGGGAATTACAGGAAATAGAATTTTTTAGAGGATACCACCATGTGGAATTTCAACTTTGGGATGATGGAAGTTTTTCTGACTCTCATGCTGAAGAATTTGAAATATACGGTACAGTTCAGGACTTCGGGATTTCATCGGGTCCTGAGGCCTGTCCCGGAGAACCTGTCAATTTCTGGATTCAGGAAGATTTTTACAATGCGGAATGGGATTTTGGTGATGCAAGTTTTATCACCGATGCAAACTATGACGGCTTTCCCACTCATACTTATTATGACACGGGGCAATATAATATTACCATGATCGCTTCTAACGATTGTGGAACTGACACAATAGTCAAACCGATTACCGTTACCAGCGATGCTGTACCTCTCGTTGAAGCTTTTTCTACGCAGGGGATGTACTGTATTAACGATGAAGTGATTTTCAATACCCGTGCTGAATATACCAGTTACCTGTGGGATTTCGGAGACGGGAATACATCTACAGAGAAAAATCCGTCGCATTTTTATGACACACAGGTTGAAAAGAGTTATACTGTTACCCTTACCGGAACAAATGCATGCGGACAAAGTGACACCGATACAATTGAAGTTTATTTCATAACAGATAAACCCGCCGAAGCTGATTTCAATTACTGGTTTGACGGATACTGGGGAAATCCCTGTCCCAACCAGCCTGTCCATTTCAGCACCTGGGTTTCGGGAACCTATGAATGGGATTTTGGTGATGGTTCAAAATCAACCGAACGCGAACCCACAAATATTTATTCCGTTCCCGGTGATTATATTGTCACCCTGACTGTCACCAATGGCTGCAGGGATACAGCCCAACACAGTGAGCTTATCAGTGTAATATTCACCACGGAAGATATACCATATACAGAATTCATGTTTAATATGCCATATATCGACTATGATGAACAAGAATATATGGATACCCTGGAAATATGCCCGGGAGAACTGGTATATTTCGAAAATATGAGTTATTCAACAACTGGCACATCGGTAAATTATGAATGGGATTTTAGTGACGAAAACACATCGGCCATTAAAAATGCCTCTCATGTTTTTACAGATCCGGGAGTATATCCGGTTACACTCACTGCATCAACCGTCTGTGGGGGATCGGATTACATGACAAAATATGTCAATGTAAGGAATGATATCTATCCTGATGCTTCTCTCGGGGTCGTTCCCAGGGTGATCTGTGATGGTGAACAGGTATTTTTCTTTGATGAAAAAGGCGATTTTGATGAAAAAAGCTATGTTTATAGTATTGATTTCGGCGATGGGGAAGTTATGGAGAACATTACCAAACTAACGGACACTGTACTGCAGACACTGGCTAACCACACCTATACAGGTGATGCGGGAAGCAAATTCATTTTCAACTTTACTGTGACCAACAAATGCGGAAACAGCCAGTCGGTAAGTGACACGATATGGATTACTGACGATACCGCGAATAAACCCTTCTATTATGTTCAAAACAGTACACAAAGTGGCGATGAAATACCGATGGAGGATTGGAGTGTACGGAAAGATCCTACCGACCATGAAATGAAGATCCGGGTATCATGGCCACTCTGGTATGCAGGTTTGAATGATATGTTTTATATATATTTCTGGTATGGTGGTTTTGATCCTGATGGTGAGGATCCGGGTCCTCCAAACGGTTATGTTCAGTTTACATCACCTGATATTTCGATGGGCGATACCGTTACCGCATATATCCCGCTCAGTGCTGTCGATCCCCCATATATCGGTATGGCTGCCGGTTGGTCCTGTTCGGGAACCGTTGAAATAGGGATAGAACCCGATGCCTATGGAGTGCCCACATGCGAAGGCTCACCCGTTACAAGCATCAACTTAGTGCCTGGTGATTCTACAATGCTTACAGATATAGCCTGTGACGGAATTATTATCGATCCTGAGTGGGATGGTCTCTGTAACGAGGATTTACCATTTCAACAGAGTTATTACCAGATCGATCCAAATTCTTATGTGCACCTGAAAATGTGGAGAGATGAAATGAGTTATGAATTCTATGGATCCAGTGATCCTGAAGGATATAACTGGCAGACCGAATTCTCTTCAGGAACCTGGGATTATTACGATACCGGTGAAGGCATTGAAATCTATTTTTATGGTGAAACGGGTTGTATAGATCCAGGATATTATTGGCTTGAAAAATATAAAAAAGATACGATGCGATTCGTATTATATGAAGACTTGTGTTCGGAAAGAGCACAATACCTTACGAAAAAGGAGTTTATCCAAAAGCCGGATTACGGTATGGTAGAAGATTTCTCAGGTTGTCCGGGTGATGACGTTCTGTTCAATATTGCCGGGGGTATAAGCTATGAATGGAACTTTGGAGACGAGTATACCAGTAATGAACAGTTCACAAAACATACATATAGTGAACCCGGAGTCTATGATGCCTATGTTGTCGCAACCAATGCCTGCGGAAGAACGGATACCATCTATACAAAAGTTACCATAAAAGACAATAACCTGCCAATAGCTGATTTCTGGATCGACAAATACGATGCACCACGATTCGAACCATTTTATTTCATGGTTGACGATTGGTACGATCCGGCAGGTAATTACATCTATCTGTGGCATTTCGGGGATGGCGATTCATCAAATGTTAAAGAGCCCACCCATGCATATGAAAGGGATGGAGACTATATGGTCACCCTGAAGGTTACCAACGGATGCGGAACAAGTAGCACATCAGAACATATTTGGGTTCAGGATGCTATGGCAACCTGTAATGCAAAATTTGATTTTGTAGTCTCCGGCGATACCGTTACCTTCACGGATATGTCATGGGGTAGCCCGGCTTCCTGGTTCTGGGATTTTGGCGATGGAACCACATTAAATCAAAAAAATCCAAAACATCTTTACAGCAATGACGGGATCTATTTTGTATGTTTGTCAATCTTCAATGACAGTACCGACTGTGCCTCACAAACATGCCGTGAAGTTGCTGTCGGTACAGTCGGATGCCGTGCCGATTTCAAATTTACTGTAAATGAAGCCCTGAGCACTGTCCAGTTTACAGATGTCTCAACCGAAGCACAGGAATGGTTCTGGGATTTCGGTGATGGCACATTCTCAGCCGATCAGAACCCGACACATACATATAGTGAACCAGGCATTTATATGATCTACCTGGCAATCTATAATGAAACTATCGGTTGTTTTGCCGAAACAGAGAAAGAGATCCAGGTAGGTGCAGATCAGGCAGATATCATTTTTGCCGATTTCTCTTACTTTGTCGATGAAGCAAATAAAACTGTATCATTCACCGATGAATCATCGGATAATGTGTCCGACTGGTACTGGACATTCGGTGACGGCACATACATCTCCGAAAGACACCCTGAACATCTTTATCCAAGTACAGGAATCTTTGAGGTTTGCCTGATCGTATTCGATGAGTTAACCGGCACATCTGCGGAAGTTTGCAAGAAGATTCCTGTCGGAGTATCAACATGCAATATCAACGCTGACTTCTCCTATTTCATTGATATTAATACTGATGCCATTACTTTCAATGATAAGTCAACAGGAAATATTACCAAATGGTTCTGGAATTTCGGAGACGGGACAACATCATCACAAAAAAATCCGAAACATGCTTACACAAAAGCAGGATATTATCTGGTCACATTGTCTGTATTTAATGAGGAAACAGATTGTGCCGACCATGTCGCAGAATTTATCCAGATAGGAACCGTCGATTGTCGTGCATTCTATGAATATAGTGTCGATGCCGAAAATAATAAGGTCAGCTTTGTAAATAAATCAAAAGGCAACATTGCCGATTATTTCTGGTTCTTTGGTGACGGCGATTACTCCGTAGAAAAAGACCCGGTACATCAGTTCGATAATCCCGGCCTTTATTTTGTCGAACTCACGGTTGTCGATGCATCAGGATTATGTATGGATTATTACTTTGAACCCATCCAGGTTGGCAACCTCGATTGCCGTGCGAATTTCAGCTATTTCATTGACTCCTTATCAAATGTTGCTTATTTTACGCCTGATGTGGTCGGTAACATTACCGATTACCTGTGGTTCTTCGGTGACGGTGCGATCTCAACCAAAACCAGTCCGGTTCATACATTTACACAACCCGGATACTTTACCGTTGGATTAAACACATTTGATGCAGCAACAGGATGTATGGACTATTACGAAGAGATCATCCTGATTGGCCGTGAAGGTATAGATTGCCGCGCTGATTTCATGTATATGACAGATCCAACTACCCTTGAAGTCAGCTTTACAGACAAATCCAAGGGAAATATCATGGATTGGGTATGGAACTATGGTGATGGTGTGATCGAAACAGATCAGAATCCAAAACATACTTATACGGAAGGTGGTTATTATTTCGTTTGTCTGACTGTCGTTAACAACTGGGGAATAACCAATACAGTATGTGATTATATACAGGTAGCTCCGGCTGCCGGTAAAGATTGTCGTGCCAATTTCATATTCACTGCCGATTCAACCAGCAAAACAGTAAGATTTACTGATAAATCATTTGGCAAACCGGATGAGTGGTTCTGGAACTTCGATGACGGAACGATCTCTTCAGAACAAAATCCGGTCTATTCATTCAGTGAATCAGGAGTTTACCTTGTATATCTCAGCATCGCTAATCACACCACCAATTGTGCCAGCGAAAATGCAAAACTGATTAATGTGGGCATGGGATATATGGGACTTGAATCTGATTTTACTTATGATATCGATACAGTCAGTACGAAAGCCGACAGTTATCCGGTCGACTTTATCGGGGTATCACTTGGAGATGGGAACAAACTAAAGTGGGACTTTGGCGACGGATCATTCGATACCACTTCATTACAGCCGACACATACCTATAATGCACCTGGCAAATATGTTGTATGTCTGACAATTTCTAATCCGGTTACAAAGGATTCAGATACAAAATGTGATACACTTTATGTTGGTATTACAGGTACCGGTGATCCATTCACTCAGTTAAATCCAATACTCAATAATTACCCGAACCCGTTCAGGGATATTACAAACGTAGTCTACCAGCTTACGACTCCTACTGACGTTGACCTGAGCATTTTTGATAATTCCGGAAGAAAAATTGAAACCCTTGTCAGTAAACATCAGGATGCCGGTAAATATATTATTGAATACAATGGTTCATATCTTGATAGTGGGATATATCACCTGAGACTCGTGACCAGAAATCAGGTTATCACAAACATGATGATTGTGAGATAATTAGTGAATTTGTGAATTAGTCTATACAAAAACTCCGGTATGATACCGGAGTTTTTGTATTTAATATGATGCTGGATTGGATATTAAGAGCATTAATTAAGGAATATATTCAACACCCCCTCTATTTGGGAGTGTATCACAACTAAGAATTATTACAAAAATCGAAGTCACACTTTATTCTCCGGACTCACCTTTTATCCCCCCTCTCGCCAGCCATTCTATAATACATAATTACTTTTTAAGTAATACGTTTTAAAAGCATTTAACCTGGGGGCCGATGATTATATGGGAAAACCTTTCGACGGCAACCGTCTTGTCG
>CAZGOR010000226.1:0-6567 GCA_964527875.1 uncultured Bacteroides sp.
CAGACGGAACGGTTACTATTACAGCAGGTAATACCACGGGTTCCATCGAGATAGATATTGTTGATGATGCTGAAGTAGAGATAGATGAAACAATCATTCTGGAACTGTCTGATCCTTCTGTCGGGTACATTGGCAATGATACCACACATATTCATACCATTAATGATAATGATAATCCCAGGACAGTAGAATTTGTTTATACTGATTCTACCCATTCGGAAAATGTCGATTCAATCCGGATACTTGTCAGGTTAAGTGATCCCGTCCCTTCAGAAGATTCAAAAATTGCTTATGCCGTGACAGGTGGAACGGCTACGGGAGGAGGAGTGGATTATACATTGCCGGGTGACACACTTGTTATTCCCGCGGCCAGCATAGAAGGATTTATTACTCTTCAGATTACCGATGACCTGGTGGATGAGTATGATGAAACAGTTATTATTGAACTAGTTGGTACCGGTTCTTTGAATGTAAACCTTGGAACAAACATTACTTTTACAGATACTATTCAGGACAATGATGCTCCTCCCACTGTACAGTTTGTAACTTCAACCAGCAGCGGGGCTGAAAGCTTCCAGACAGTTTTTTTAAGTGTCATGCTTTCAGAACAATCAGGAAAAAGTATAAATGTCGATTATGATGTTACGGGCGGTTCTGCCACATCAGGTATTGATTATAATTTTACTCCCGGAACGTTAACGATCAATCCGGGTTCAAACGGTGATACTATTCAGTTCACTGTTGTTGATGATGCCATTGAAGAACCTACGGAAAACATCATCGTAACGCTTTCCAATCCTGTAAATGCAACTCTCGGTGGAAATATTTCCAATTTCTACAGTATCCTTGATGATGACGGATTAGGGTGGACCGGTCCCGGTGGGGTTGGCAATTCAACCCAGAATAAAGTCTGGCTGAGCTCAACTTATGCGCCAGGTCTTTCCGACGGTGATCCGGTATCCACCTGGGAAGACCAGTCGGGAAATGATCATGATGCCACACAAACCGGGGCAGCCAGGCCGACCTACCTTGATAATCCGGCCGACAATTGGAATGACAGACCCGTCGTCCGGTTTAATTCCGGGTTTTCACAATACTTGGGGATAGCGAATCATCCTGATCTGAATACCGGGGGACCTTATGATAAAAAAACCATCATTGTGGCCTTCAGAACCGGGACAGACGTTACCGCCCGGCAGGTACTTTATGAAGAGGGTGGAACAGTACGTGGATTGAATATATATATTGATGGCGGACTACTTTATATTTCCGGGTGGAATGAGAATAATGACGATGGTGGGGCAACAACACCGTGGCCCTTCACGGCTGTTACAAAACCGGTGAGTGCAAATACTCCCTATTTTGCCATGCTGCAGTTTAATTTCGATGGAGTAGTCGGGGATGTTACAGGCTGGTTGAACGGCGATACGGTTGATATTTTGACGGGTGCCGGCCGGTTATTCAGCCATTCGGGTGAGATCGGTCTGGGTGGTATGAATAACGGGAGTGTTTTTCATGATGGCCCGGATGGGGGTTATGATCATTACTTTACTGGAAATATTTCTGAGTTAATCATAGATAACATAGTTTATAATAAGGCTCAGATAAATATTGTAAACAATTACCTGGGAGCAAAATACAATATTGCCGTTACGAAAGATTATTATGATCATGAGTTGAACCATAGCTGGGAACTTTTTGGAATTGGACAAGAGAATTCCGATAACTCACACAGTATCGCACAGGGACATGGTATAATCAGGATTGATAATCCCGGCAGCCTGGATGATGGGGATTATCTGATGGTTGGCCATAATAATGGAGATATTTCTTCCTGGATTTCAACAGGTGTTCCGGATAATGATCCGAATTTCCGGAGGATCAGCAGGGTTTGGAGAGCTGATGACCGGAATAACGGAATGGGAACAATCCGTTTATCACTTGATGCCAGTCAGCTGCCGCCAAAACCATTTGGATTTTCAAAATATGTATTGCTTATAAACAGTAGTTCCGATTTTACATCAGGATCAGAAATTGTGGAATTGTCTTATAATGCTTCTCTTGGCATGTATTCCGCATCCGATATCAGTCTTACAGGTGATAAATATTTTACCATTGGTGTCATCAAACCAGCTATTGAATTTACATTAACAGGTTCAGCAGGTATTGAATCCCTCTCACCGGTTAATATTGAAGTAAGCCTGAACTATCAAACATCATCTGCAGTAACGGTGGATTACGCAGCCACAGGTGGTACGGCAATAAGTGGCAGTGATTATTCAATCGTTCCGGGTACCCTGACTATACCTGCAAACAGCAGTACATCATCCTTCCAGTTAAGTATTATCAACGATACTGAGGTTGAACCAGACGAAACGGTTATCATCAAACTTTCAAATCCCGGATCAGGCCATTTGATCGGTGAGGATTCCACTTATACATATACCATCAATGATGATGACAACCCGCGATGGATTCAATTTACAAGACAGGATTCCTCAAATGATGAATCTGTCGATTCGATTATCATTCAGGTTCATATAAACCTTAAGGATGTTGTTAATCCTACCAAAGTAGTATATGCAGTTACAGGTGGAACTGCAACAGGTGGAGGTGTCGACTTCTCATTGCCTTCGGATACGGTTACTGTTTTACCAGGTGATACATTGGGTGATATTATCATTGTTGTTAATGATGATTTGCTTGATGAAGCTGATGAGACCATCATTGTAACCTTGTCTGATCCGGATAATGCTAATCTGGGAGATACTATAGAGTTCACATATACCATACTGGATAATGACAGTCCACCAACAATTCAATTCTCCGCCCCTGCTTCTTCAGGAGCAGAAAGCTTCTCACCGGTCAGATTATATGTAGATATTGATGCACCTTCAGGTCGGGACATAATCCTTTATTATTCTGCATCAGGAGGAACAGCTATTAACGGGGGAATTGACTATACGATTAATAATCCAAGTAGTATCACTATCTCTCCGGGCTCAATACTGGATAGTCTGGAATTCAGTATTTTCAATGATATTATTGAAGAGGGTGATGAAACTATTGTTATTACCCTGGATAGTGTTGATAATGGAAACCTTGGAGCCCAGCTTAACCATACCTATACTATTTATGATGACGATGGTATGGGATGGATAGGACCTGGTGGAGTATCTGATGGGACAGGTTACCAAGCCTGGTTGAGATCAAATGCTATAACTGGATACAGTGATGGACAAAGGCTTGATACATGGGCCGATGTTTCCGGAAATGGGAACAATGCTACTGCAAGTGGAGGTTCGCGACCATATTATTACGATAACGCAGGTCAGAATATTAATGACAGGCCGGTGGTGAGTTTTGCCGGCGGTAATTATTATCTTGAAATTGCTAATGGAGCTGATTTTAATACCGGCGGACCCTACACGAGAAAAACATTGATCGTAGCATTCCAGACCGGTAATGATGTTACTTCCCGGCAAGTCGTGTATGAACAGGGTGGAGGATCAAGAGGTCTTAATTTCTATGTCGAGGGAGGAAACCTTTTTATCGGTGGATGGAATGTTGTAAACGATGATGGCGGTGCCACTACACCATGGGGATTTAATGCAGTCAACACCGTAGTCGGCATAAATGAAACACATTACGCATTTCTTGAATTCAACGCTGATAGCGGATGGATTAAAGGATATGTTGATGGTAATCTGATTGGAACAATCAGTGGGGTCGGAAAATTATTCAATCATAGTGGAGATATTGGCCTCGGTGCTATGAATAATGGTTCCCGGTTCAGCAGTGGAAGCGCTTCCGGTGATGGATATTACTTCACAGGGAAAATCATGGAATTCTTAAGCTTTAACCGTACCCTGAATGCTGCTCAGAAAATAATTGTTGAAAACTACCTCGGAGCGAAATATGATTTAACAATAACAAACGATAAATATAATTACGAGACAACACACGATTATGAACTCTTTGGCATAGGAAGGGAAAATAGTGGTAATACCCATATTATTTCCCAGGGATCAGGAATAATCAGATTCGATAATCCCGGTAGTTCGGATGACGGAGATTACCTGTTTGCCGCACATGATACCGGGGATATCACAACTTGGATTACAACGGAAGTGCCCTTTGATTCAATACAGAGAGTTATAAGAGAATGGAAAGTGGGTGAAACCGGAAACATTGGAAATATAAGGTTCTCTGTTGATACTACTCTGTTCACTCCGAATCCACCCTTCTATGATAATTTTATCCTGATGATTGATAATGACGGTGATGATGACTTTACAACAGGTACAATTACTTTCCATAAACTGGATCAAACATTCGGAGAATTGGTTCGTAAATCAGGGATTAATCTGGATGATGGAGATGTCTTTACAATTGGAATAGCAAGGAATATCAGTGTTCAGTCAGGAAACTGGGATGATCCGTCAACATGGTTATTAGGGGTCCCTCAAAGTAACGAGAGTGTTGCTATCCTGAATACTCACATCGTAACACTCACGGCAGATGCATCAATAGGTTCTCTTACTGTAGCTACCGGTGGTGAACTCCGGTTGGGCAATCATACCTTATCAGTAACAGAAGAATCGATCAATAACCTGGGTACCTTCTCTGCCCAAACGGGAACGGTCAATTATTCCAAATCGGGCAGTCAATGTATTGAGCCGCTGACGTATTATAACTTATATATTACCGGTTCCGGAGTAAAACCTCTTTGTGGTGATATTGTTGTCCAGAATGACCTTGAACTGTTAGGATTACCGACAACACTATATCTTGATGCTGATGCAGCCAATGACTATAATATTAATATTGCCGGAGACTGGCGCTCAAGAGGCACATTTCTGTGCCAGGAAGGAAAGGTGATTTTTGATGGTGGTGGCCCCCAGCAGATACTTCGCGATGATGGCGGAACAGAGGAATTTTATGGTTTCACAGTTGAATCTGGATCCTTTCTCACCATCAATCATAACATCATTATTGGTGACACACTTGATATGAATGGCGACAATATCAATGTGGGAACGAACATTCTGACATTAGGAAAAAGTGCTGCTCAAAAAGGGATACTGGTAAGGAGTTCAGGAACAATTATCGGAAAATTCAGCAGATGGATCAATTCCCCGGATGATAATAGCATTAATCTGTTGTTTCCTGTTGGTACTAACAATTATTACAGGCCACTTTTTGTGAATTTCAGCAATATCTCCAGTAGTGGAACTCTGCAAAGTGAATTTGTTCCCGTTAACCCGGGTAATAACGGTCTTCCTCTGGAAGAAGAGGGATTATTGATCATGAATGCTTTCACTGAAGGCTACTGGCCCCTGTCAGCAGGTAATGGATTTGCATTTACAGGAGGTTATGATATCGATCTGATCGCAAAAGGATTTATTTCATTCCCCATAGATACTTCCACAAGGATAATAGTAAGGCCTAATAGTTCGGCCAACTGGCAGCTTGCCGGAAACCATGTGAATGCAGTGGATACCCTTGTTCAGAGAAACGGTATTACAACCAATGTTTATCAATATGGTATCGGCTCTACAGCCGAATGCTCCGTTTCCCTTACAAATTGCCCGGGCAATATTCTTCAGGATAATGATCCTGGTGACTGTGGTGCCATCGTTAGCTGGATACCTCCTGCACCAAATGGTACCTGTTCAGGAGTAACAATGACCAGCACTCATGATCCCGGGGATTATTTCCCGTTTGGTACGACAACTGTAACTTATTATGTGTCAGATGTATGGGGTAGTGAAGACTCTTGTAAGTTTGATGTTACTGTAAATGATGCAGAGGATCCGACAATCATATGTCCTGCCGATAAAACGGAATATGTGGATGGAAATTGCGAATTTATCCTGCCGGATTATACTGGTGAGGCTACAACGGGTGATAATTGTGGCATTGTTACTGTCACCCAGTCACCAATAGCAAGCACATTAATTACCGGTCATGGAACAATAAAGACGATTACCCTGACAGCTGATGACGGCAATGGTAATAATGCACAATGCACATTTGATGTAACGCTGAATGATAATACCCAACCGGTAGTAACCTGCAAAGATATAACAGTACAACTCGATGGCACAGGTTCTGCAACGATTATCCCGATCGATCTACTGAACACGCTGAGTGATAACTGCACTGACTCAGCTTCGATTGGTCTTTTACTTGATATCAGCACATTCGATTGTAGTAATATTGGCACACCTGTTACAGTTACACTGACAGCTGATGATGGCAACGCCAATACTGCCAATTGCAACTCAAACGTGACAGTAGAAGATAACGTTAATCCGATAGTTACCTGCAAAGATATCACCGTACAGTTAGATGCTACAGGCAATGCCACAATCACGCCCATCGATGTGCTAAGCACGCTGAGTGATAACTGTACCGACTCAGCATCGATCGGCCTCTCACTTGATATCAATACGTTTGATTGCAGTAATATAGGTACACCTGTTACAGTGACGCTGACAGCTGATGACGGCAATGGCAATACCGACAATTGCACTGCGGATGTTACAGTAGAGGATAATGTTG
>CAZGOR010000227.1:0-6533 GCA_964527875.1 uncultured Bacteroides sp.
GCTAAAAATTGAGGAACTTGAAGTGGGTGATACGGAACCTCTTCGTCTTGAACAGGATTCTTTTCTAAATGCTGTTATTAGCCAGAAAGTAAAACCCCAGGTAACAGGTGAAGAAGGACTTGCAGCACTTGAATGTGCAGAGAAGATTATCAAATCGGTGGGAAAAAACAGGTGGTTCAGTTAATAGGATATTAAGTAAATGAACATATGTTCTTTTTTTTATTATTTTTGTAAAAGTTATTTATGTCATAGTTGAAATATCCGGGATATTATATTCGGATTAATATATCATAATTACTCATTTCCATTCTGAGAAAATCTTAATAAGTAATTGATATAAGTTTATGCCAAACAGAAGAAGATTCAGGCGGGTCATGATGCCTCCCAGTATGGAGGGATTTAAGCCGTTTGGTATACCTATGCGAAATCTGGAGTCCGTTGTCCTTTTGTTTGAAGAATATGAAGCTATCAGGTTGACTGATTATGAAAATCTTACACAGGCGCAGTCTGCACGAAGAATGAATGTTTCGCGTCCGACCTTTACACGGATATATGAAAAAGCCAGAAAAAATATAGCAAAAGCATTTGTGGAAGGAAAGGCTATATTAATACAGGGTGGTCATTATATAACTGATGGTTTCTGGTACAGATGCTGTGATTGCAATGAAGTGATGATTACACTCAAACCTATTAAACACTGCCGTAAATGTGGTTCTGAAAACATTATACAACTAAATGAACATTTGTATAATGTTTAACGTGTTGTCCGATCAAATCAACGGTTTTGAAAACCATTCAATAATTTAGTTAATTAGTAAAGTCAATTATACCAAGTTTATGCTTAATCAAAAAAGAGGCAAATTTAAGGAGGACGAATATTGCATTTGTGTTCATTGTAATACAAAAATACCACATGTCCGTGGTGTTCCATGCCGGGAAAACAAATGTCCTGATTGCGGAAAAATCATGTTCAAGGAAGGTTCGTATCATCATCAGTTGTTCCTGGAAAAAAAGAAAAAAAGGAATAAGGAATCATAACGGGTTTTTATATCTGAAACAGTTGAATACTTTTTGCCGGTCTCTCTTAAATATAAATTAATCTCAATTGTATTTCAATTTGAAAAATTTTTCATCAAAAATTTTAGTAAATGTGAACATATGTTCACTTAAATGATTATATTTGTATGTTGAAATAATTAAAATCATTAATCATGATCATTGCCATACCATCCTCGGGAAATACAACAGATTCTCTTGTAAGTGAACGTTTTGCACGCTGTACATGGTTTTATTTATATGATACCAAAACAGGCCGGGAGGAGTTCATTCAAAACACTGTGAAAGATTTACCCGGGGGGGTAGGCCCACAGGTAGTTGAAATTCTAGCAAATAAAAAGGTCAATTCGGTATATGCCCCGGAAGTGGGTCCTAAAGCTGAAAACTTATTAAACAGATTGAATATAAGAATAACAATTGTTAAACCAAAAAAGACGATTAATCAACTAATAACATTATTAAACAAAAAAAATTAATTGATATGCCAGCAGGAGACAGAACCGGTCCATGGGGTCAAGGTCCCCGTACCGGAAGAGCATTAGGTTATTGTGAAGGTTTTGATTCCCCTGGATATACCAGACCGCCTGGAGGTGGTTTGGGTATGGGAAGAGGTTTCAGGTTCAGGGGGGGCTGGGGAACTGGCCGCGGATATTATGGAAGAGGGGGATGGTACGCACCTGAATACTATCGGTATAATACTCCGCCTTTTCACTGGTATTACGGACCATCCGTTGAAGATGAGCTGAAGTTTTTAAAAACAGAAGCTGAGCGGTTAAAAAGATATCAGAAAGATATCGAAAAACGTATCAATGACCTGGAAAAAGAAAGTCCCACGAAAAAAGGTTAAAAGACAAATTGGTATGAAAAAGCTTATTGCTATTCCAACTGCTCAGGATTGTTTATGTCAGCATTTTGGTCATTGTGAAACCTTTGCCATTTTTGAAACGGATGATGGAACGGTTTTAAATGAAACCTTTCTGGCACCTCCACCTCATGCACCTGGTATTCTTCCCGCCTGGCTTGCTTCACATGGCATCACCCATGTTATTGCCAGCGGAATGGGGCATCGTGCCATTGCATTGTTCAACCAACATAATATTCAGGTACTTATCGGTGCAGTACTAAAACCGGCAAAAACACTGGTTGATGAGTATCTGAATGGCGAGCTGGAAACAGGGATCAATGCCTGTGACCATTAAACTGTTTTTCAGATGCATACCGATTGTGAGCAGTGTTTGTACCGACAGGTCCGGGATCTCTTTAAAAAGCATCATATCAGGTCAGCCTCTGTTTGTAACAAGATCATGAGGGAAATTCACAATTATGTGAATAAAAAAGGAATAGAAAATATTTCAGCTCCGGAAGCATCAAGATATGCAAATAAAATAATACAGTATCACAGCGGGATAAAGGATTTATATTTTAAGGAAAAGCAGACATATAATCGATTACTCCTTGGTTTATATGATGAGTTGATGGCAAATATCCGGAGTGCCGGCACTCCGGAAAATGCTGCTTTACGTTATGCTTTAGCCGGTAACATTATCGATTTTGGTCCGCCTCGGTCATTTGATATTCATTCAGCTTTGGCATCTGCACTGAAAAAGGAACCTGCCATTGATCATTCAGAGATTCTGTTTAGCGAATTGCGAAAAGCAAAAGCCGTTTTATACCTTGGCGATAATGCAGGCGAGATCGTTACTGATAAGCTTTTTATCAGTACCATTCAACACCAGAATTTATATTTTGCAGTTCGGGGTGCTCCGATAATGAATGATGTAACATTGGAAGATGCTTATTTTGTCGGTATGGATAAGGAAGCCCGGATTATTTCCAATGGATATGATGCACCATCAACTCTTCTGACAAATTGTTCCACGGAATTCCTTGATGTATATGAACAGGCTGATATGATCATATCAAAAGGCCAGGGTAATCTTGAAGGCCTTATAGATGAAGAAAATAAAAAGATATTCTTCCTGCTCACTGTAAAATGTGATATAATGGGAGAAAAGGTGGGAGCGAATGTTGGTGATGTGGTTATATGGTACAACCGGATGAAATAAAATCATTATGATTATTGCAGTAGCCAGTGGAAAAGGTGGAACAGGAAAAACAACTGTCAGTACAGGACTTTTCTATTATCTGAAGAAATATCATCAGGATCCGGTTCAGCTTGTTGATTGTGATGTTGAAGAACCCGATTGTCATATCTTTCTTGATGCTGAATGGATCTCAGGTATCCCGGTCAGCGTCAGCATGCCCGAAATAAATAAAGAAAAATGCACTTTTTGCGGAAAGTGTAAAGAAACCTGTGCTTTCAATGCCATTATCATGTTACCCGCTGCAGAGTTTATTGAAGTTGTGAATGATATGTGCCATGCCTGCGGTGCTTGCTCATATGTTTGTCCTGAAGATGCTATTCGTGAAGTTTCCGGCGAAATAGGTGAGATTAACAACTACCGGTGGTCTGTTGACAACGATTTCTCTGAAGGCAGGATCAAAGTTGGAAACACTCTTCAGACCAGGGTCATACGGCAAACGCTGAAGTATTTACAGAAGGAAGGAATGGTTATACTTGATGCTCCGCCTGGCACATCATGCCCGGTTGTGGCGGTAGTAACAAAGGCCGATTATGTTGTGATGGTTACAGAACCTACTCCATTTGGATTGTATGATCTCAAACTGATGAACGAAACAGTCAGGCAAATCAATAAAAAACATGGTGTGGTTATTAATAAGGCAGGATTGCAGTACGATCCTCTCTATCAATACCTTGATAGTCAGAATATTCCAATAATTGGTGAAATACCGTTTAAAAGGGAATATGCCAGGTTCTGCTCTGAAGGAAAAATATTACCGGCTGAAGATAAAAAGCTTGAAGAAACATTTGGCAGGATATTCGAAAGTATTATGAATGGAAAATGATCCAATTGAAATAGTTATTCTCAGCGGAAAGGGTGGGACAGGAAAGACCAGTATTACCGCTGCTTTTGCTGCAATGGCAAAGGATTTTGTCATAGCTGACTGTGATGTGGATGCCGCTGACCTGCATCTGATACTGCAACCAGAGCTATACCATGAAGAAAGTTACCCGGGTGGTACCAAATCTGTTATCGATCCTGATCGGTGTAGTGATTGTGGTATTTGCATGGATATGTGCCGTTTTAATGCTGTTGGGCTCATTAACGGACATTATTCTATCGATGAATATGCCTGCGAAGGATGTGGTCTGTGTAATATGGCATGCCCGGAGGATGCAATCAGATCTGTAACAAATGAAAACAACAACCTGTATTTTTCAAATTGCCGGTTTGGACCTTTTATCTATGGAATGGTTGGCATTGCCGAGGAAAATTCAGGAAGACTTGTTTCCAGGATCCGTGAAGAGGCTAAAAAAAAGGCAAGAGAAGAAAAAGCAACTATAATACTAGTGGATGGCCCGCCGGGTATTGGATGTCCGGCCATATCATCAGTGACAGGATCGGATATGGTGGTGGCTGTGACCGAACCGACAAAATCGGGGTGGCATGACCTTCAGCGTTTGATTGAAATGATCGAAAGGTTTCATACCAAAATATTTGTCATAATGAATAAATATGACCTGAATGAAAGCATGTCGGATACAATAGAGGAGGGATTGAAAGAAAAAAACATTCCGGTTCTTGGAAAATTACTTTATGATGAACAGGTTATTCATGCTTTGATCTCCGGAAAAACAATCCCGGAATATATGAAAGAACATCCATTGACGCATGAACTTCAGAGAATTTGGAATAAATTGTTGAAGATAAATCATTATAAATAACGCATGCATATAAAAATAAATTAACAGAATTATTAAATTCAAAATCATGATTGCATTTGGGCCGATTCCATCAAGAAGATTAGGTAAAAGCTTGGGAATAAACAATATAACTCCCGGAAAACGATGTTCATATGGTTGTGTTTACTGCCAGGTTGGAGAAACAAAAGTGAAACAAACAGAACGTGAGACATTTTATGATCCGGAAATCATTTTCCGTGAAGTGGAAAAACACCTGCAAAAGCTTGACCAGGATCATATTCCTGATTATCTGTCCTTTGTACCAAATGGGGAACCAACGCTGGATATTAATCTTGGCAGGGAAATCAAATCGCTCAGGACCTTTCATATACCGGTAGCTGTCATTACCAATGGTTCTTTGTTATACAGAAGCGATGTACAAAATGACCTGATGCATGCTGATTGGGTATCGGTGAAGACAGATGCAGCAACCAGGGAAATCTGGAGAAAAATCAATCGTCCGGCTGAAAATATTGATTTCAGGGAATATCAGGATGGGGTACAACGATTTTCCGAAAATTATTCAGGGAAACTGGTTACAGAAACGATGCTGGTTGATGGGATAAATGACCCGGTTGACCATGCCCTCAAACTGGCTTCTTTCATAAAAGGCCTGCAACCGGCTATTGCTTATATTTCAGTTCCTATACGGCCTCCCGCAGTTAAAAGTGTAAAAATGGCTTCCGAGGAACAATTAAACAAGACATATCAGGTTTTTACAGAGCATGGACTGAGAGTTGAGATATTGATAGGATTTGAAGGTACCGATACCGGATTTACAGGTAATGCATGGGATGATATTTTGAACATCACCACGGTACATCCGCTCCGGGAAGATTCCATTCTTCAATTGCTTGAAAAAGATAAAGCAGACTTCAGTATTGTTGAATCACTCATTGAGCAGGGATTGTTGAAAGCCGTTTCATATAATGGTAAAAAATATTACATGAGAAAATATCATATCTGAATATTTGCTTCTTTGATCTTTTCCCATAAATTAGCTTGTTAGATTGGTCAGCGGATAATTATATCAGAAATGATTTGAAATCATTTTATCATTGACTACGATCTAAAAGCCTAATAATCAAGAAAAAGAAAGTAATTGTACTTCTTTTTTCAGCCTTATTTTTTGTCGTTTCCTGCCAGGAGAAAATTGACATTGAAAAGGAAAAAGAAGCGATTCAAGCTGTTATTATTCTTCTTACTCTGCTTTTCTGAAATTTAAAACACAACCTTGAATAAGATTATCATCATGACTTAATACTGTGCAATATTTTTCTTTAAAAGAAAAATCATTATATTTTATTTCTTCTATAAGCTCCTCTGGCACCATGTTTTTTATTGATCCCCATCCATCATCTAATTTATTATGTTTAGGATAAACTGAAAATAAACCTTTTGATTTTAAAATACGATAACTTTCTTGATACAATTTTTCTCTTTCATTTCTCTCAAGATAATGTAGTATATCATAAAATAATACTACATCAATAGAATTGTTTTCTAAAGGAATTTTTAAATTTCCATTGGTTTCAATTACTATTATATTTTCTAACTTCTGATTTATTATATTTTTTTTTAGTTTATTTAACGAATTTTTATCTTTATCTAAACCATAAACCTTACCATTCTTACCCACAACTTTAGCTGC
>CAZGOR010000228.1:0-6518 GCA_964527875.1 uncultured Bacteroides sp.
GGATAATTCTGACTCCATTGTCCACGCTCACATTGAATATTTTCAGGTATTTCAGATCTCTTTTTTTAAGTGTGGTAATTCCTGTTATCCTGTTTACCAGTATATTAACATCAAAACCTCTTTCTGTAAGTGCTTCGCTGTGTTCCCTGAAAAAATATCCTCCATCCGGCGGATACCAGCTTGGGATTATTAGTAATTTGACTGGTTTGGATACCACTATGTTTTAATTTAAAATTACCAAATAATGTTATCACTCTCTTTTACAACTCTTTACTTACTACTACCTGCTATTTCGCTCTTCATACATGTCGCTCCCTCCGTGAGTTCTGTTCAATAAATGTATCCTCTAATCTACAGACATGTTGCTTCTTTCCCGCTCGTCTGGCCATAGGATTCAAAGCCTATTGTGGCCATTGAGAGAATTGGGGCAATCACAACCCTGTATGCTTGCAATCCTGCTTACTCCCTTCTCCTTACTCCTTCCACTCCCTCCCTCACTCCTTCCCTCCATCTCTCCATCACTCTTCCACTCACCCACTCACACACCCTCACCCCTTCCCTCCTTCCTTCCCTCCATCACTCCTTCTCTCCCTCACTCTTTCGTACTTTCATCTTCATTTCAAAATACGTTTCAGGCCATACCGGGAACAAAGGATCTGATGCTTCAATTTCTGTATCCAGCAACACCGCACACTTCGTATGTGCCACATGATAAATCCTTGGATGCAGTCTTTTATCCGTTCCATCCAGGATGGCTGCCAGAACCTCAAACCGGACCTCTTCCGGGTGATACCCGTAATCATGCCACACAACGATTGTTTTTTCATGTACCAGGTGCTTAAAAACTTTCATCGTATCCTTCAGAACAAAGTCATAATGATGATCACCATCAATAAAGATAAGGTCAAACTTCCTGTTAAGGGACAAATAATTAAAATACCTTGAATCACCCCTTAACTGAATAACATTCGGAAGGTTTTTCGAGAACATACCATGCATGCGAATGGATCGTTCATCCATGCCTCTTTTTTTCATTTCCCCCTCTGTAAGGCATAAAGTAAAGCATTCTTTTGCCACCTTTGCAAGATTAGCAACGCTTTCGCCCCTCCAGGTACCTATTTCAAAATATGAACAATCCCTGATACATAAAGCCAAACCTTTTAACAGTGCCAGGTCTGTTGGTAATGAACCACCATCAAGAAAAGTCATCGGCTCAATTTCAAATTCATTCCTCCCGGTAACCTGCTCTAAAGAAACCACTGCCAATCCATCAGGAAGGTTATATTTCTTTACGACATATTTTTTCCACACATCCGGTTCACTCAAAACCCTGTTGAGCAAAACAGGTTTCCTGATAATCAGGCCAAGTGCTTTGAGAGCTTTTTTGATTTTTGATTGACTCAAAATTCAGTTTATTTCTGGATTTAGTATATTAAATATTTAACCACAGAGAACACAGAGATTATAAACAAATTATTCTCTCTGTGTTACTCTGTCATACTCTTTGGTTCTCCCGAATTATCCTTAATACCATCAAAGTTCGCCTAATCTCTCATTCACACCACCCTCACCCACTCCATGCTCCATGCCCCATGCCCCATGCTTGATTTTTTCCCTGTCAAGTCTTCGAACCAACGAAATATACCACAATAAACTATACATGATCATAACTGTACTCGATGTACTGAAAAGCATCAGGCCGAGGTAAACATCATTTTTCAATATCCCCACGATCAAAGAGATGGCCCTGAGAATAAACCTGATCACATCCAGGATCATGGCTTTTTTCTGACGCCTGAACATATCCGGTATGAACGATAACGGCATGGTCAGGCTTATCATAAAAAGCCAGGGGATGATGATCTGTGTATATTTTCCTGCTTCCTCCCATTCCTGCCCGAAAACAACCCTGAAAATGGCTGGTGCAAAAATAGCCACCATTATAAAAGGAATGGTGACCAGTTGTAATAACCTGTACAGGAACTTCTTTATTTCAGGATAAATCCGCTGGCCCTTATTGTATCTTTCAATGATCCGTTGCGATAACACCTGGTAGAAAGCTGTTGCAACCAGGTTCATTGGCCGGTGAATAATGCTGTAACCAAGTGTAAAAAAACCTGCAATCGCGGTTGTAAAAAAGGAGTTAAAGATAAATATCGGCAAAGCGACCGAAAGATTATTGACCACACCCTGAAACATATTAAACCTTGGGAAAAGATTATATTGTTTTGATAAGCCGGCCATTTTACTCCGGGTAATAAGAGCTAAATTTTTCCTGTTTTTCTTCAATCCCGGAACAATAAAAATCAAGGCTCCTATCAGCTGTCCCAGGATTGTGCCGGCAATCAATCCTGCCGGTCCCTTTACAAGCGGACCCACAGATAATTTGGTAGCTGAATTTGTGAGACTCTGTCCCATATTGGCCCCGGTGATCAACCGGTATCTTTTGTTCCTGTTCGCATATAACTTGAAAGACTGAAAAAGCCCTACCAGCAGTGTTGATAACGGAACGAAGTACAACCAGGGAGAAAGGGCCTCATTACCCAAGACCATGCATATCGGCCTGTTAAAAAAAATGATGACCACCATTAGAAAAAGGGTGATTATTGCTGATATCGATACGGAAACTCCCAGTAAATTGATTGCATCTTCTTCTTTGCGGGGGAGCATAATAGCCATTTCATATTTTGCTGTGGCAATGATAGCCGTAATGCTGATGATACTCATGTAAAGCCCGAACAATCCAAAATCATCAGGAGTATAAATCCTCGACAATACCGGGTATATCAGTATGGCAATAATCTGGACAAAAGTGGTCCCGGAAACAAGGGTGGCTACATTTCTGAAGAATTCTCTCCTGAAAATCCCGGGCAGTTTAAATGCCATGAAGATGTAATTTATTAAGAATTAAATAATAACGTCAGTAAGACAAAATTAGTACTATTAAAGATTATTCAAAAAGTCTGTTGTATAAATAGCAATTCAAGTCACAAAGTACCACAGAGATAACAGAGGGCCACAGGGAATGATATTAATAATAATCTCTGTGTAACTCTTTTGTTCTCTGCTACGCTATATACATATTTATGTTTTATCAATAATAATGAGTGATTCAGAAAGTGTATCATTAAAACAGATTTCCCCTGAAAGGGGAAAATATATCAGCCCCCGCCAGAATAAACCTTGTCAGGCAGGCAGGGCATGTAATCGGAGCTCGTTAAATATTCTGATTATACTTGCAGTAATAACATAATTCATCATTATGAATATTATTTGACTTATGTATAAAGAATTAGGTAGTTCTCTTTGACCCATTCCCACCTTCACACTTTCACATACTCACACTTCAACGCTTCAACGCATTAACGCTTCAACGCATTAACGCTTTAACGCATTAACGCTTTAGCATATTTCATAAAAGTAAATTATCTTTGGCACGCAAAAAATTCAAATATTATGGCTATCACCAGAACTGCTAATCCGGCTCTGAATAAGAACACTTTCCGGGATTTCACCATAACCGATTCCTCCCGGGTTATGACATTACAGGGAACAGTTAACAGGATCCTGTTAATGATCCTGCTTCTTCTGGCAGGAGCTTTTTATACCTGGAGAACTTTCTTTGAAGCCATGCAGACCTATCCTGAAACAGCTGCGCAAAGCATCACAGGATGGATGATCGGGGGAGGTATTGGCGGATTCATCGCTGCCCTTGTTACCATTCTTAAACGCACCTGGGCACCCTTCACAGCCCCAGTTTATGCTGTCCTTGAAGGGCTTTTCCTGGGTGGATTATCAGCATTTTTCGAATCGATGTATCCGGGGATTGTCATCCAAGCAGTGGCACTGACATTCGGGATACTCCTGGCACTCCTGCTGGCATATAAATCAGGATTGATCAAACCCACTGAAAATTTCAAACTTGGTGTAGTTGCCGCGACAGGGGGAATATTCATTGTTTATCTTGCCAGTTTTATCCTTAATCTTTTCGGAGTACCGGTAGGCTATATACATAACAGCTCAACTTTCGGGATCATTTTTAATTTATTCGTTGTTGTGATCGCTGCACTAAACCTCGTACTTGATTTTGATTTTATCGAAAGCGGCGCTGAAGCAGGTGCACCCAAATATATGGAATGGTACGCTGCATTCGGACTAATGGTCACCCTTATCTGGCTTTATATTGAAATCCTGAGACTGCTTGCCAGAATTGCCGGACGCAGAGGCTGAATTTATTCTTTCATTGAATGTATGAAGGGTATCATTTATAACATTTCTGAATGGAAGAAAGATTATGTATATTTAACAAATAAGAATGAATCTATTTATAGAAGTCATTCCTCCACATGTTTTGTTAAATGGTTCTGGTTTTAAATTTATTATATGAGAATCGTTGAAGTTTCCGACCGGAAATCCCGATGTGACTTTCTCAGGGTTCCAAAGCTCCTTTATAAAAGAGATCCGTATTGGGTTTGTCCGCTTGATAACGATATAGAGACCACCTTTAATCCTTCCCTTAATCCTTTGTTTAAAGAGGGAAATGCCTGCCGCTGGATACTGAAAGATGAAAAAAACAATCTGATCGGAAGGATTGCTGCTTTTCATCACCAGGATTATGTCAAATCAAACCAACAACCAACAGGTGGTATAGGCTGGTTTGAATGCATCAATGACCAGGGAGCTGCAAAATTGCTATTTGATACTGCAAAAGAATGGTTGCAACAGGAAGGCATGGAAGCTATGGATGGTCCGATCAATTTCGGCGAGACTGATATTAACTGGGGTTTGCTTGTTGCCGGCTTTACACATCCGGGTTTTGGTATGACATACAATTTCCCCTATTACAGAGAATTATTTGAAAATTACGGGTTTTTACCATACTACGAACAATACAGCTATCATATTGATATAACGAAGGAGTTCCCTGACCGTTTCTGGAAGATTGCAGACTGGATCATGAAAAAACCTGATTTCAGGTTTGAACATGTCCGGTTACGTGAAAAAGAAAAATATCTTCATGACATGGTCAAAATTTATAATGAAGCATGGGTCGAATACAAGGAAAATTTTATCCCGCTCCAGCCACATGAAATCTTAAAAACATTTAAAAAAGCCAAACCTGTTATCAATGAAGAATTGATATGGTTTGTTTACCATAAAGATGAACCTGTTGCCTTCTTTATTATGCTGCCCGATGTTAATATGATCCTCAAACATCTTAATGGTAAGCTTCATTTTATCAATATTTTACGATTCTTTTACCATAAAAATACCCATACAATCAAAAGGATTCGTGCCCTCATAGCAGGAGTAATACCAAAATACCAGGGAACAGGTATTGAATCTGCCGTATTCAAAAAGCTTGAAGATGTATTTACCAAACACCCCTGGTGGACAGAAATAGAATTATCATGGGTGGGCGATTATAATCCCAAGATGAGAGCTGTTTATGAAGCTGTTGGGGCAAAACTGGCAAAAAAGCATATTACGTTCAGATATCTGTTTGACCGGGAAGCCCAATTTGAACGGTTCATGCCTGATAGTCTCAGGGAATATGATAAAATGAAACTGAAATTTTTCCAAACTGAAGTTGCTCCGGATTCAGGTGCCATCAGGAAGAAATATAACTACCTGAAGTATAAGAAAAATTAACTATATCAGATGATACGGATGCGCCTGAGACGCATCCGTATCATCATATTTATCTTTTTTTTTATAATTCCAAAACATTGTTTACTTTTGCATGCCCATTCAGGTATGTAAAAACATTATCGAGATGAAGAAAGACCTACATCCCAAGAATTACCGCCTTGTGGTTTTTAAAGATATGTCGAACGGATATACATTTATGACCAGGTCGACCGCTTCCTCAAAGGAAACCATAAAGATGGATAATGGCAAAGAATATCCGCTTGTCAAACTGGAAATTTCTGATACCTCACATCCATTCTATACAGGCAAAATGAAACTTGTTGATACAGCCGGACGTGTCGACAAATTCATGAGCAGGTATAAGGATCATATTGAAAAGAAAAAGAATAAGGCATCTAATAAATAAACGAAACAAATATATTGATCCGGTTCTGGTACAGACCGGATTTTTTGTTTAATCTACTCAGCGGATGACTCAGCGTCATCCGCTGAGTACTTAAATATTTTGGCATAGCTATTGTCTTATATAGTTATTAAGTTTTTTTTCGTTATTTTACTGACAAGTTGTCGCGATTTATCAGATAAACGGAGTTATGTATTATGGGAAAGCAGAGAGAAGAGAAGAATAATGGCATTTTTATTGCTACTTCGGGTAATGAAGATACGGATTTCATACCATTGATATCGGATGAAGATGAGGAAGCATTGAACCGCAGTAATATACCTGACTTACTTCCGATATTACCTTTAAGGAATACTGTTTTATTTCCGGGTGTTGTCATACCCATTACTGTTGGCCGTGAGAAATCCATACGGCTGATCAATGAAAGTTATAAAAAGAGCCGCATCATTGGCACTGTGGCACA
>CAZGOR010000229.1:0-6509 GCA_964527875.1 uncultured Bacteroides sp.
TTTATTTAAAACGTTTTCTTAAATTATAATATTTTAAATTTATTTTTCAATATATTTAACTACTTTAATGCAATTCCCCGATTTTGTATAAAATTTATCTCAATAATTATAGACAACCATTTCTTTACTATGAAAGAATGCCTAATTCATTTCAAACCCGCCATCGACATTTAATGTTTGCCCGGTAATGTAATCAGAATCCGACGAGCACAGGAAAGCCACCGCCATTGCTATATCTTCCGGCCTTGCCGGTCGCTGGAGGGGAATTTTTTTGATAAATTCTTTTTCTTCCCTGACCGGGTCAACATGCATTACCCTGCTTTTTTCTTTAAGAGCATATTCCCACATTGAAGTCCTGACCACACTTGGAGAAACTGCATTTACATTAATATTATATTTTGCAAATGCCAGGGCCGCCGACCGGGTAATGCTTATAATTGCAGCTTTTGCAGCTGCATAATGTACCTGTAAGGGTCTGCCACTTCTCCCTGATATAGAAGAGAAATTGACAATTTTACCGTAACTGCTTCCGGCTTTGCCTGACTTTATAACATCTTCCGGGATTTGCCTGATCATTTGTTCCGCAGCTGCCTGGATACAGAATGCTGTACTTTTTTGATTTATATCTATAATCCTGTCCCAGTCTTCTTCAGTTACCTCGAGGAATGGCTTATTCTGGGCCACTCCGGCGACATTAACCATTACGTCAAGCTTCCCGTAATCTTCAACCGTTCTGGCAATCATGGGCTTTATTTCTTTAATATTTAAAAGATCTATGAAGTAGCTTATTGCTTCACCATCAATTTCTTTTATCTCTTTAACAGTATCATCTGCGCATTTTTTATTTATATCAGCCACAACTACCCTGGAACCCTCCCTGGCAAATAGAAGTGCAATGCTTTTACCTATTCCCATTGCACCCCCGGTAACGATAGAAACCATTCCCTCAAATCTTTTTTCCATAAGCTATTTCCTCCCGCTATCTTTATTATTCCTGAAAACATCTCCTGCAACTTCTAAAAGAAATTTCTCAACACGCTGCCGGTATAATTGATAAAAGTCCTCTGGCAGGCTATAAAACCATTCTCTGTACATATACCTGTTAGCCGAATCCCTTAGGCCCACAGGTGCAAAGCTATAGTAATGAAAAATTTCCTGATGAGGGGAAGGCACTGGTTTTTCCATGCTATTAAATTTTTTAATTAAATCTGCAGCAAGTTCCGACCCTTCACCAGCTTTTTGTTTTACATAATCCATGGTTGCATCCCACCAGAAGGAAAACAGTTTCGGACTGTAATCATAAATAGTTTCAGCAAAAATATCCTGCAGTGAAGGAGATATTTTAAAGTGAATATTTCCCTCTGTAGCATCCCCGAAAACCCTGCGTGTCTCCTGGCTCAGGTCATCACCAGAATGACAATCCAGCATTATATTATTGCCAGACGCAATCCTGTAAAACCTCTCAATCCTTGTTTTGAGTTTCTCAAGCCCGCCCGGGCATCGGTAATCAACCCCCTTTTCCACTCCAAAATTAGGGGCAATATGGGTAAGCCTTATATTCCTTCTTTTCATTTCATCTATAATAAATATCATTTCTGATTCCACGGTAATGCATTCACATGTTTTTACATCAGGGGGATTTTCATCAATACTCATTTCCAGGTCAAAGGCAGCTCCTTCTTTCAACTTAATTATATAATGGTATAGTTTCTCAATGGCATCCAGGGCATTCCAGTATTTTGCCATCAGTCTCAGAATAATATCCCTGTCCATATCTATATTGTGGCTGCCGGTTCTACTTTTCTCCTGATGGAATTTGATAATACTTTCATATTCGGAAGAATTTTTATTATCAATTAAATATTCTTCCGCCGAACTTTTTGCTAAAAGGGCTCTGTAATCCAGAATATCAGAGACATCTACAGTATAAAAAGAATAATAGCGGGCTGCGTCAGCAATATGACAGGCCCTATCAATACCCCCGGCACCCCTTTTTATCTGAATATGGTCTGCATCTGCTCCAAAATCCTTATTTATTTTATGTTTTAAAGAGTCCAGAACCCCGTAAACCCATAAACCCTCATAGGTGCTGCCGGTATGTCCCTCTTCTATTTCACCAAAACTAAAAAGATAATTTTTCCTCTGGTGTTTACCACGGTAGAGGTCTTCCAGCAAATTTAACTCGCGTATTGAATTCTGGATTGCATTTGACCTGAAGGACCCCTTATTCATTGCAGACCAGATAGCCGGCCATACAGAAGTAGACATGCGAACGCCAATTCCAAGTCTTGGAACGGCTCCAAGTGCCTTTGGGCCGCTGCCGGGCTTTATTTCTGTACAAAAACTATTAATAATCGGAGCATCGGTCGGGTAAGCAGAGATAAAAAAACTATCATTTATTTTTTTTCTCCCCATATCCCTGCCCGAAACAGGTATTTTTTTCCCGTCACCAATCCCAATAAATACCTCCTGGCCATCGTTCAATCTGGATAATAAAAGGTAAGTATTTCTGTATTCTGCAATAGACTCCCTAAACAATTTAATTTTTTCGTTACAGGGTAACGGCTTTAAACCGGTTACAGCTTCTTTTACAGTCTTCCAGTAATCATTCCCGGTAGAGTTCACTGCTTTCCACGCAGCCTCCTTATCCCAGCAGGCTGTATCCAGTATGGCCGGGTTGTGTCCCGGGCTAATATTTAACTTTTTTAAATTAGACTCGCTCATATTTAGACCTTTATTTAATTAAATAATATCTTATTCCACAGTATTTAAAGTGCTGAATTTAATATTCTACCCATCTCAAACAGATTTAATTATATTTAAATCACCTGTTTTTGCTGCCATTAGGACAGGCTTCATGTATTCATCAATCATATCAGCTGACAGAGGAACAGGCATATTTTCAAGTTTCATTTTAAGCTGGGGGTCTTTGGCAGCAATTAATGCCCTTTCTATGTGCTTATCCGTAAATCCCTCTACCTGATTAAGAGAAGTCGGGAATCCTATACTCTTTGCGAAATTAAGCATTCCCCTGGCAACTTCCTCACCCATCTCTCTTACTGCCAGGCTTTCCATGTCATTATCTATCAGTCCATTTTCTTTATAGACTCTCCCCAGAAGCTTCAATGATTTTTCAATTGCATTGCTGAAGAATACAGTATAGTAAGGATTCAGGATGGCGCATGCCCTCCCGTGGCTTAAGACATCAACAAGAGAGAAGCTGGTAAGATGCCCTCCATTTGTACCACCAATCATTATTGCATATCCACCCAGATCGGTCCCCAGACAGAGTGCCTCGCGGGCTTTGGAATCTCGGGGATTTTTAATAACCTCTGGAAGATATTTAAGAATAAGGTTGACACCCGTTTCAGCAATTTCGGTCATTTTATTAAAGATTGGTTTGCCTTCTGCACCATATAATACTTCCACAATATGAGATATTCCATCAAGAGCTCCATCTTTAGTAAGGTCCATGGGTGCTGTTTCTGTTGCCCTGTAATCAAATACAGGATACTGCGGTACAATAGCATCATCTACAATTAGCTTTTTCTGGCTGGTTTTAAGGTCTGTAACATTTGAATATTTTGTAAGATGTGATGCGGAACTTGCAGCAGTTTGAATGGCTACGTGCTCAATTAATTTTTTACCGCTTTTATTTAATTTTTCCGTTACTATTCCGGTTCCGAAATAGTCTTCAACCTCACCGCCCAGAGTGGCCAGCACATTCGCAGCTTTTACTGCATCAATGTTGCTGCCCCCACCAAAACCAATTATAACATCCGGATTTGCCTTAGAAATTTCATCAGATATCCTGTATACGTCCTCTCTGGGAGCATTGGGCCTGGGGCTTCCTATTTCAGATACCAGCTCAACGTTATTTTCTCTTAACGAGTTCTTTATCTCATCCACTAAACCCCTAATCCCTGGAAAGCCTGACCTTATAAGAACAGCCCTTTTCCCAATAGAACTGCAGATACCCCCTACCCGGGATAATACATTGAAGCCAAAATTATATTTACCTTTCTTAAATTCTTTTAATAACTCTTCTGCCCTGTAAAGATAATCCATTTTCTCTCCTTTCGTTATAAAAATTAAAACTTATAATCTTAAAAATACAAAATATGGATAACATCTATAAAAAATTAACCCTGTCCTACTATAAATTTAATCCTTTCCTTAACCATATCTCTCATCTGGTCATAAAAGGTAACAAACTGGCCAATCGTTTTTGCTGCCGGTTCCCATTTCTCTACTTCCCCGGAATCGCATTCTTCCAGGCTTAATACTCTCTGTGGCTTCAAATCTTCAGGATCCCCGGGCATCCACCAGGCCTGCCTGAATATTTCGCTCTTAAACAATACTTCAAGCACATCCTCCGGAGTTGAATCCAATATTGTATCAGACTTAAAGGGCTGTTTTTTCTTATCAAATTCTCTCCTGACATTAGGAAAAACTGTAATTACAGAAGTGCCATACAATTCTAAGATATCCGGTATCCAGCCATCATAGATTCTAAGTGATGCTATCACAAGTTTTACCTTCTCTTTATCAATTTCCAGTCCCATTCCATTATCTCCGGTATAAAACCTGCGGTATATCTTTCTGGCAACCTCAACCCCCGACAGGCGGGCGGCAGGTTCACCTCCCTCAACTCCTTTTTCCTTTAACTCATCACGAACAGGAAAAGCCATCCTCCCGCTCATAAATGAAATATATGATACCAGAGTGGCACCTTCTTTTAATACCTCTCCCATTCCCAGACTCTGAAAAGCTCCGAAATTAACCGTTATATTTACTCCGATACCTTCAGAAGTTAATTTTTCTGCCGCATATTTTCCACCGGCAGTTCCAGGAAGTTTAAATACGACATTGGGCACTCCACCCAGCCTTTTCTCTAACTCTTTATAAAGATTCTCGGCTTCTGCCACCATCTCCCTGCCATCGGAATGATTTTTAGGGTTAACCTGAAGGCTGACATTCCCTGCACTTCCTCCTGTTGCCAGAAATATATCTCTTAACAAAAGGCAGTTCTCTTCAACCACACTCATGGTTATAAGAGAATTAATATCTTCAAGCTGCTTACTGGCCTCTTCCTCGTCCATGGTTAAAAGTCTTTTTAACTGCTCATTGTTATAATGTGACTTAATTAACCGGTCAACCTCCATATTCCAGTAGTCAGGATTTATATCCCAGGCTACTTTTATAAGTACCGGATTGGTAGTGACAAAGGAACCTCCAAGCCATAAAACATACTGTAAAAATGCAGCGTAATCATTGCCAATCTCTGTATCGCTCTTGCCCGAGAACCTCGCTGCAGTAACCTGTGATAAATTGCTCTCGCTTATCTTCCCGGTAATATTTTCAATATAACCGGTTATAGAGCTGCCCAGGAGCAAATCAACTTCCCTGTTTATATCTGATTCTTCCGTAAGACCTTCAGCCTTAAATCTGGACACAGTATCAATACGTAATTTTTTCATAACCTGCCCTGCATCTTCGGGGAATTCCTTTTCAAGTCTTTCTACAACTTTTAATAGACTTCTAAAGGCTGAATTGATACTTTTTTCATCCATAACTTTTTTTAAATGCCATTCAGTAAGAGAGCTTTTCAGGTCAATACACATATAAGATAAAAAGAGAAGGATATCCAGCCTCTTATCCTGCGAAAAAGATTTATAGTCTTCATTAATTTTTTCCAGTATAAATTTAAGTTTATAAGAGAACCCACCGGCATCAGAATGAAAAATAAGGTTGCCCCTTGCCTTCAGTACCTGTTTATTTAATACCCTGTCTACAACTTTACCGGCAGAAATACTCTCTTCACTTTTTCTTTCATCCCCTATTTTTTCTTTTAGCTTACTTACTATTTTTTCCCTTTCATCCATTGTTATCTTCCCTTCAAATTATTTTTTCTCAATTACCCCGGCCTTTTTTAGCAAACTACCCAGTATTAATACCGGTTTGACTTTCCCTTACCTATCCGGGCATATCAGACACAGTACCGGCATCCACCGGATAGCTAAACGAATAATCGCCAGAACCCAGCTCCAGTTCCACGCCAGAATCCATTTCTCTTAACTGCCCGTAAAACGACCTGTCTATATCTGCACCGCTTTCTGTAATGCTATCTATCTTAGCGTAAGGAAGAAGTGCCAGAGCTTTCGTATTGTGAGGAACAGTAATTTTTACTTCCATCACTCCGTCCCTGTAGCTCCATCTGATTTTTATCAGTCCATACATTGACCTGAATTCTGCGGCAGCCCACCTGAGCCCGCTACAGGGATGCGGTCTCAGGATAATACGTTTGTAACCGGCTTTAGCTTTATTTTCATCAGTGTCAATTCCCGCAACCACTCTGTACAGCCAGTCTCCTATTGAACCATAGGCATAGTGATTAAAGGAATTCATTCTGGCACTCCAGAAGGACCCGTCTTCCTTTATCCCGTCCCAGTGTTCCCAGATAGTAGTTGCTCCCTTTAAAACCTGGTAAAGCCATGAGGGGTAATCAG
>CAZGOR010000230.1:0-6497 GCA_964527875.1 uncultured Bacteroides sp.
TGGATCCTGATGAGCAGGTATATCAGCTGCATTATCCCAGGTGCATCAAAAGAAGAGCAGGTACGATCAAATTTATCCGCGATGGATTTACCTGATATCACAGAATATCAGTTGTATAATATTGGGGAGGTATATTCGGAAATGATCAAACCCCTTGTTCATCACAACTGGTAAAAACAAATTCAATATGAATTTCCTTAAATTACACTCACCGGGTGACTCGAAGTCACCCGGTGAGTAAACAGTTTTTCTATCCCTCAAAATACACCCCATTCTTCTCCAGTGTCCCCCTCAGAAGATCATAAGAAAGATCCCTTGTGCCACAATCTTTCTGTACACAGAGTGCAGCTGCTGTTCCGGTGGCCTGTCCCTGTGCCATACAGCTTACTGTATTCCTTGTGGACATGTGGGATCTTCTGTCAGAGGTAATCATCATACCGGAAACGAACAGGTTGTCAATGTTTTTCACACACAATGCCCGGTAGGGGATGCCATATGTGCCGCCATCTTTCACCTGGTACCTGGGTGCCCAGTCGTGAAATCCATAAACGAAAACATCATCTTCAAAATGCCTTCCTTCAATCACATCCTTGTGTGTTATATCATAATCACAAACGATACAACGTCCCCGGCGGATGGTCAGTGTAGGGCTGGTACGGGCGATAAATGCTTTTTCGCATCCCGGGATATGCTTTTTGAAGATATCAACACCTTTTAATTGTTTTCTTCTGAGTTCAAGATCGGTTTTGGCTATGGCATCACGGTCGGTCGGGCTGACCGGCATTTTCATGTTAAATTTGATGAACATCAGGTAATTATCATGCAATGTTGTGGTTGTCATGGTCATACCGATCTCATCCGCGGCATTCCTGAATTCATCAGGCACGTTCACCATCCTGCCCTGGACCCTTACGATCTTATCATCTTCTCCTCCGCGGGTTCCATGACTCAACTGATAGATGGCATCATGGCTTTTCAGGTAATCATCAACACTTTTGATATCCACATTTCCCATACCCACACTGTTGCATACATCATAATCATTTGGCTCGGAATATTCTGCACCGGCAAAAGCTGCAAGATCACCATATCCGGTACAGTCAATAAAGGATCTGGCAAAGACCGCTTCCCTTCCGGAGCGGCTTTCCATGATGATTCCTTTAATGGCAGAACCTTCCATGATTGCACCTGTCAACAGGGTGTTAACACACACATATACACCGGCCTCCACTAACATTTCAAATGATATCAGTTTATACAGTTCTGTATCAATTGCGGTGCATACCGAATCAAAATCATATCCCACCGACATTTCAGCATGTCCTGTTGTGCCACCCACTGTAAGTAACCGGTCGATAATTTCCTGGGGTATTCCTCTTACCACCTGGCGTTTTTCAGCTTCCGGAAAAGCTTTCCAGAGGTTAAAGTAGCTGTGGAGTGCCGTTCCTCCTTCCGTCACTGTCCCGCCTGTATATCCTTTGGATTCGATCAGAATGGTTTTTGCTCCTGTACGTGCGGCAGCCAGAGCGGCAACTACACCGGCAGTACCGCCTCCTGCAACAACTACATCGAAAGTCCGCGCAGGAATTATTTTCGAAGGTTCCTGATATTCATTTTCAGACTTTGCCTGTTTATTATCAGAACTACCCGGCTTGCAGCCTGCCATGGCTCCCATGCCAAGCAAAAGGCTGTATTTTGAGAAATCTCTTCGTTTCATGGTTTTTTGATTTAGTTCACTCATACGATGACTTCAAGTCATCGTATGAGTGATAAATTTATTCTTTTTAATACATAAAGGCAATATTTATTTCAAGTTAATTACGTTTCAGAATTTCACAACTCACGGTTTACGACTCACGACTCACGATCAAAACAAATTATTATTATTTTTAACGAATGGTAAATGATGATTCCAAGTCTCAGTAAATAAAAATCACAATGGAAATCAGTTTCAATCTAAGTTGGATAGACTATACGATCATGATCATATATTTTGCTTTTGTACTCGGTATAGGATGGGCATTGAAGAAATATATGCGATCGGCTACAGATTTTCTCGAGGCCGGACGCTCTATTCCTGCCTGGGTTGCCGGATTGGCTTTTATTGCCACCAACCTGGGAGCACTGGAGGTAATTGGTATGGCCGCCTCGGGAGCGAAATACGGAATGCTTACGATACATTTTTACCTGATTGGAGCTATCCCGGGAATGGTATTCCTGGCTATTTTCATGATGCCTTTCTATTATGGCTCAAAAGCCCGGTCTGTCCCGGAATATCTGAAGCTCAGGTTTGATGAAAAAACACGTGGTTTCAATGCATTTTCATTTGCCATCATGACCATTTTTGCCTCAGGCATATCCATGTATGCCCTGGCGATATTAATGGAAGTCCTCCTTGGGTGGGACTTCAATTTCAGTTTATTGATCTCTGCAATTATCGTGCTGATCTATGTCTATCTTGGAGGATTAAGCTCTGCCATCTATAATGAGGTTCTCCAGTTTTTTCTGATTGTTATTGGCTTTGCCCCGCTGGTTATACTTGGATTAATTGACATTGGGGGCTGGGATGGATTAAAGGAAAGCCTGAAAACTGTCGCGATGTCTAATGGGTTAGGAGAGGAAGCTTATTTCCATGCATGGAAAAATACAGGAACACCCGAATCCAATCCCATGGGAGTGGAATGGTTTGGCGTATTTATGGGTCTGGGATTTGTCCTGGGATTTGGATACTGGTGTGTAAACTTCCTGGTAGTCCAGAGAGCCATGGCTGCAGATTCAATGTCAGCCGCACGAAGAACACCCCTGATTGGCGCTATACCAAAAATGTTCATTCCTTACCTGGTCATCATCCCCGGTATGATCGCCATTGCTTTGACTTTTATCCCGGATAATGGCTTTGAACTCCCCATAAAAGGAAACGCGTATGATTATGATAAAGTGATACCTATGCTGTTGGGACGCTATTTTCCTACCGGAGTGCTGGGACTTGGACTCACCGCCCTGATGGCCTCATTTATGTCCGGTATGGCTGGGAATGTGACTGCATTTAATACCGTCTGGACATATGATATATACCAGAGCTATATCAATCCGAACAAGTCGGATAAACATTATCTGCGTGTCGGGCAGCTTACAACTATTTTTGGAGTGATTGTCAGCATCGGGGCTGCATATATGGCAAGATTCTTTAACAACATTATGGATTTTCTTCAGCTTGTCTTTGCCTTTATCAATGCACCGTTGTTTGCTACCTTCCTGCTGGGTATGTTCTGGAAACGGACAACAGGGCATGGCGCATTCGTCGGACTGATCTCCGGCACACTGGCAGCAGCTTTACATCACGGTTTAACATCTTCTGCAGGTGCATTATCCCTGATTAAAGGAGGCTGGCTGGGTACAGTTGTTCATGAATATACCAGTGAAATGGCCCAGAACTTCTGGACAGCCATATATGCCTTTACAGCCTGTCTGGTCATTACAATTATCATTTCGGTTACAACAAAACAATTGAAAACCAATGAACAGTTGAAAGGCCTGGTTTATGCACTTACTCCGAAGATCAGGGAAGAAGGTGTGCCCTGGTACAGGAAACCGGAAACACTCGCAATCATCGTTTGTATTATTGCAATAATTTTAACAATAATTTACTGGTAAAAAATATATGCTATGGGTTTAGATATCAAAATTCCAATCGGATTGATGTTCACTATTCTGGGAATCCTGCTGACCATTCATGGATTTATAACATCAGGGGATGCAGAAATTTATACACAGTCGTTGAATATTAATATCAACCTCTGGACAGGTCTTACAATGCTGGTGATTGGTATATTCTTGCTGGCTACGGCAAAATACAGGAAATTCCCGGTTAAGAAAGAAGAAAGTTAAGAAAGGTAAATATACAGATCACAGAGGACCACAGAGAAATTAAGAGGACCACAGAGATTATTACTCTGTGGTTCTTATGTATTTTCTGTGAATCTCTGTGACCAAAAAAACTAAAACAATGAAAACATACTTTTACAGAATCCTGGCAATCCTGCTTGTAATGGTTGCTGTAACTTTTTCCTGTACAAACAATCCGGCAAAAGAGGAGCCACCGCAGCAACTTGTAACTGCAAAGCCTGAATCAGTTGGATTTTCATCAGCACGCCTGGCCCGTATTGATTCAATGGTGAATGATTACATTGGCAGGGAATGTTTTCCGGGAGCTGTTGCCTTTATCGCACGGCACGGTAAGATCGTTTATCACAAAAGCTTCGGCATGCGTGATCCTGCAACACAGGATGCCATGCAAAAAGATGATATTTTCCGCATTGCATCTATGACCAAAGCCCTCACCAGTGTGGCTGTCATGATGCTGTATGAGGAAGGGCACTTTCTGCTTGATGACCGGATTTCAAAATACATTCCCGAATTTAAGAATCCGAGAGTGCTGGTCAGACTGAATCCCGATACAACCTATATCAGCAGAATATCTGCCAGGGAAATAACCATCCGGCACCTGCTTACCCATACATCGGGGATAGGTTATCCTTTTATTCACTCAGAGATAAGGCCTTTATATGAGAAATATGGCATACCGGACGGATTTGTCATTACCGATGCCGTTTTGAATGAGGCTATTCCGGCTCTTGGGAAACTTCCCCTGTTGCATGATCCGGGAGAAAGATTCACATATGGACTGAATACAGATGTGCTGGGCTATTTTGTTGAAGTGATTTCGGGTAAGACATTTGATGAATTCCTGAAAGAAAAACTTTTTAATCCCCTTGGAATGGAAGATGCCTGTTTCTATTTACCAGATGAAAAGATTAGCAGGCTTGTTCCGGTCTACTCCAACACAGATGATGGTTTTGAACCATCAGGTGAACCTTTGTATAACTATCCTTTTACAGGGGGCAGAAGCTATTTCTCCGGAGGGGCAGGTATATCCTGTACGACTATGGATTATGCCAGGTTTATGCAGATGATGGTGAATGGTGGTTCATATAACGGACAACAGATACTTGGAAGAAAAACCATTGATCTGATGACCATGAACCAGGTCGGTGATCTGTATGGTGATGGCGGATTCGGATTGGGTTTCGGACTTATTACTGAAGGCAATAAAGACCAGACTTTAAGCTCAATCGGAAACTACAGCTGGGGAGGTTATTTCTCCACAAGTTTCTGGATGGACCCCAAAGAAGATCTGATCGCATTGTTCTTTACCCAGATGTACCCGATGCATTACGGGAATATACATGATAAGTTCCAGGTGTTAACTTACCAGGCGCTGGTCGGGGAATAGATTTATCCGGTAAAATGAGGCTGTCTAAAAAATCCATAAATATTTATTTCTCGCAGATTAACGCAAATTTTATCGCTGATTTACGCAGAAGTAATGATCTGGAAATTAGCACTCTGTGTAAATCTGCGAATTCCTGCCTGCCGAAGTGCTTCGGCACGCAGGCAGGGATCTGCGAATATCTGCGAGAAGCCTTTAATAACTTTTTAGACAGCCTCATTTTGATTAAATTGTTGTTATCCATACGATCACGGATTTTTATTCCTCTTTTTGTATCTCATCCTTTTTAAAATTAGTAAGTTTGAATTTATACTTATTTAAACCTAACCTGAATATTGAATTGTCTTAGATCAATAAATCAAATAACAGTCAGAATTTTGTACAGATTCAGGATTATATTGGTCATTAACTTAAGCTGGATAATTTCAGCCATTTCGATACCGGGGTATCAGTTATCTGCCCAGTATGAAAATGTTGACAGGAAGAGTTACACTACTTCACGGCTTCAAAGTGAACCGCCCAGAATAAATGGAGTTCTGGATGATCCCTGCTGGGAGGAGGGAGTATGGGCTGGTGATTTTATTCAGGTATCGCCCTATGAAGGCAGACCGCCATCCCAGGAAACAAATTTTAAAATATTATATGATAATAAACATTTATATATAGCATTAAGATGTCATGATACCGAACCTGAAAAAATTGAACTGAGAAAAGCTCCCCGTGACCAAAGGGCGGGAGATATTTGTGGAATTGGCTTTGACAGCTATTATGATCACCGGACAGCTTTTGAATTTACAATAACGGCTGGCAGTGGTAAGATGGACCTTATTCATCAGAGCACAGGTAAATATGATCATAACTGGGATGCTGTCTGGGATGGAAAAGCGGCACTCGAAGATTCGGCCTGGACTGCTGAAATGAAGATCCCGTTCAGCCAGTTACGATATTCAGACAAGGAAGAACAAGTTTGGGGGCTTCATTCGTATCGCATAATTCATCGTTTGGGGGAAATTAGCCTTTTCAATTTGATCCCGATGGATGCTCCGTTAATGGTTCCCTTATTCGGAGAATTACACGGAATAACCGGTCTGGAAAAATTCCGGAGAATTGAATTATTACCTTACCTGGTCGGGAAAATAAATACTTTCGAAAAAGAAAAGGAAAACCCATTTACCAATACCGGCAGAAAATTTGGTTATGGTGTCGG